>CAXTFP010000160.1:0-3347 GCA_964243135.1 uncultured Lichenihabitans sp. | reverse complement strand
GCCTATTGGGACTGGACGGCGCGCGACATGCCCGAGAACTATCGCAAGTTCTGCGGCACCGCGCCCGAGCACATGCTGTTCGGCCTGCGGACGGCGCTGGGCCTCCTCTTCGAGGAGGGGCTCGAGCGCGCCTGGGCCCGCCACGCCGCGCTGGCCGGTTCGGCGCAGCGGACGCGAAGCGCCATTAACCTTCCATTGAAGCCCTTGGTTGCACAACTCAGTGCGTCTTGCACCGCGTTCATGCAATGAGCCGTCACATGAGGTCCAGCCCTCGCCGCGTGTCGAAGAGGAGCGCGGCGGCTCCCCGTCCGTCGCGCCGCGCCCTCGCGGCCTGTTTGGCGCTGGCGGCCTCGGCGTCGCTGGCCTGTCCGGCTTCGGCCGAGGAGGCCGGCCCTCTCCCGCCCGCGGACGCGCAGGAAAGCGCGCGCCTCGTCTGGGCTGTGTTCCCGGTGGCGCCCTACATGATCGCCGACGGTCCCGATCGCGACACCGGGATCTTCGACCGGGTGCGGCTTCTCCTGGACGAGCGGCTCGACGGCACGCGCCACCGCACGGTCGCGGCCCCCTTCCCGCGGATCTTCAGCGCGTTGAAGGACGGGGCCGACTGGTGCTTTGTCGGCGGGGTCGAGACGCCGGAGCGCGAGGGCGTCGCGGCCTTCTCGCTCCCTGTCGCCATGTTCTATCCCCTGCGGATCATCGTGCCGGCGGCGCAGCGCGCCCGCTTCGAAGCGCGGGGTCCCCTGTCGCTCGACGGGCTGTTGCGGGACGGCGGGTTGCGGACCAGCTTCCTCCGCGACCGGTCGCTGGGGCCGGCCATCGACGGCCTCGTGCGCCGCAACCCGCCCGCCCAGTCCCACTCGGACTTCCGCCAGGCTGTCCACATGCTGCTCGCCGGCCGCATCGACTACCTCGTCGACTATCCCGGCATCGCGGGCTACGGCGCGAAGGAGCAGGGCCAGGAGGGCGCGCTCGTGGGCCTGCCCTTCGCCGAGGCGCCCGAGCCGGTGTTCAGCCGCGTCATGTGCGCCAGGACCGAGTGGGGCCGGCGCATGGTCGCGCGCATCGACGCCGTCCTGCGCGCGGAGCGGCCGACGCCCGCCTATCGCGCCATCGTCGAGGCCTGGTCCGCCGACGAGGACCTGGCGACTCTCCGCGCCGCCTACGACACGGTCTTCCTCCATGGGGAATAGCATGCCCGCATCCCGTGCCCTCCGCGGCGGCGCCTCCGCGCCGGCCGACCCCGCGGCCGGGCGGCCCGCGACGGGTTCGCTCGCCGGGCGGCTGCTCCGCGTCATCTTCGTCTGCTACTTCGTGGTCGCCGTGGGGGTGACGGCGATCCAGGTCTTCGCCGAGTACCGGCTGGCGCACCGGCGGCTGGAGGACGACATTCAGGCCATGCAGCGCACCTTCGCCCCGGGCCTCGCCGATGCCCTGTGGAGCTTCAACGGCGAGGTGCTGCGCGGCATCCTGAAGGGCATCGCCGAGATGCCGGTCGTGGTGGGCGTCGAGGTGCGGGACGAGCACGGCCGCCTCGTCGAGAGCCTCGGCGCGACGGGCGCGACCGCGGCGCCGCGCCGTGCCATCCTCGACCAGCCCTTCAGCCGCAGCTTCGGCCTGGCCTACCTCGACGAGTCCGGCCGGTCCCACCCGGTCGGCCTTTGGACGATCCGGTCCAACGACGGCATCGCCTTCGATCAGGTCGCGGGCACCCTGACGGTCGTCCTGATCAACTCGGCCGTGAAGACCCTCACGCTGTGGCTGATCTTCTTCGTCGTGATCCGGCGCATGGTCGGCCGTCCCCTGGCCCAGGTCGACGCGTTCCTGGCGCGGCTCGACGCCGACAACATGGGCACCCGGCCCCTGGTGCTGCGGACGCGGGGCAGCCACGAGCTCCACAGGCTCGCCTCCACGCTGAACGGCCTCGCGGCCAAGCTGCGCCGCGCCTTCGACGACAACGCCGCGCTGATGCGCGACCTCCAGGACGCCAATGCCACGCTGCAGGACAGGGTGGCGGAGCGCACCCGCGAGCTCGAACTCCTGGCGCGGACCGACCTGCTGACGGGGCTCTATAACCGCCGCAAGCTCGACGAGGCCATCGAGCGCGAGGCCGCCCGGGCGCGCGAGGGGGGCCGGTTCTGCGTGATCCTGGGCGACGTGGATCACTTCAAGGCGGTGAACGACCGCCACGGCCACAAGGTCGGCGACGTGGTGCTCGTGGCCTTCGCGGTGGCGCTGCGGGACGGGCTGCGCGCCGACGACACGCTCGGGCGCTGGGGCGGGGAAGAGTTCATGGCCCTGTGCCCGGACACCGACCTCGCCACCGCCGTGTCGGTGGCGGAGCGGCTGCGGTGCCGCATGGAGGAGACGGCCCTGCCGGTCGCGGGGGTGAGGACCTGCTCGTTCGGCGTCGCCGAGCTCCAGCCGGGCGAGAGCGTCGACGGCCTGGTGATGCGGGTGGATGCGGCCCTCTACTTGGCCAAGCGCAACGGGCGGAACCGGGTGGAAGCGAGCGGCGACGGGGGAGCGGATGACGACCGACGCAGTGCCGCGTGAAGATCTGTCTATTTATATCGATGTCATTCGATGCCCATCAGTGAAGTAGAAGCAATAATTGGTTTCCAAAGGGCTCGCCCTTTGGCAGGTTTCAGGGCGGAGCCCTGATCTTTGCTTCAATGAAGAATTCTATATTCAGGGCTCTGCCCTGAAACCCGCAAAAGGCCGGGGGCCTTTTGAAACCGGACTGACGCCGAGATTCGGTCTCCACCGCCATCATTCGACTTTATTTACCCGCCTCAGCTGTCCGACGGCGGCACGCCGAGCCGGCCGAGCAGGCCGTCGCGCAGGCCCGCCAGCATCGGCCGGACGGCTTCCGACCGAAACCCGTGGTGGCGCGCGAAGCCGAAACACTGCAGCGGCAGGTAGATCACCTGCTTCAGCTTCCAGCCGAGCGGCACGTGGCCGAGGCGGAAACCGTAGAGCGTGTTGCGCAGATAGGTGCCCATGCGGAACGGCTTCTGGTTCGGCATGGTGAGCCCGAAACCCAGCGGGATCGTGCCGGTCCCCACCGTGTGCTCCATCGGCACGTCGGCCGCGAGCCAGCAGGAGAAGCCGCGCCCCCAGGCCCGGAAGCACCACTCGACGTCGATGGCGTCGATGAAGAAGTCGGCGCGGAACAGGCCGGTCTCGCGCAGGATGCGCAGGTTGAACAGCGTGCCGGAGGTCGGCAGGAAGTCCACCGGCCGGAGGGCGCCGTCGGGCGCCGCCCCGCGCCGCGCCCGGTAGCGCGGCGGCTTCGCCGCGCCCGCTGCCCCGCCTTGCCGCGGGTGGATTCGTCGCGCTGTGCGGCC
>CAXTFP010000159.1:0-7006 GCA_964243135.1 uncultured Lichenihabitans sp. | reverse complement strand
GGTTAGACCATCGGCGCGGCTTCCCCGGCTGCTACGCCCCGATCGGTCCACCATCCCGCCTCCACCGCGACTCACAGGGAAGGACATAGTGTGAATGCGTTAATCCCGGGTGACTTCACCCTGAGCGACGACCCCGACGCGCTCTACGAAGCCTGGATGGCGGAGGCGAAGGAGAGCGAGCCGCGCGACCCCAACGCCATCGCGCTCGCCACTGTCGACCGCGACGGACGGCCCGACGTCCGCACTGTTCTGCTGAAGGGCAAGGACGAGCGCGGCTTCGTGTTCTTCACCAACGCCGAGAGCGCCAAGGGCGAGCAACTGGCCGCCCACGCCGAGGCGGCCTTCGTGCTCTACTGGAAGAGCCTCAACCGGCAGATCCGGGTGCGGGGCGCGGTGGAGTCGGTGTCGGACGCCGAGTCCGACGCCTATTTCGACAGCCGCCACCCGCGCAGCCGCGTCGGCGCCATCGCGAGCCAGCAGTCGCGACCGCTCGACAGCCGCGCCACGCTGGAGACGGCCGTGGGCGAGCTGGAGGAGCGCTACGGCGACGGCCCGATCCCGCGGCCGGGATACTGGCACGGCTTCCGCATCCGGCCCTTCGCCATCGAGTTCTGGGCCGACCGGGCGAACCGCCTGCACGACCGCATCGTGTTCCGCCGCGACGGCGTCGCGGGTGGTTGGTCGAAGCAGCGCCTGTATCCTTGATACGGGGCCGGGCGACCGGCTATCGTGCGCGGACCTCGCACGGGGGCAGCGGTGACCGCGGCGCCGCTCCGGCCCCCTCCGCACCGCGCGACGCGATACCCTCCTCATGTCCATGCCCCCGATGTCCCGTGCGAACCAGACGGGTCCGCGCCGCACGATGCTGCTCACGGGCGCGTCGCGCGGCATCGGCCACGCGACCGTGAAGCGCTTCTCCTCCGCCGGCTGGCGCGTCATCACCTGCTCGCGCCATGCCTTTCCCGAGAACTGCCCCTGGGAGATGGGGCCCGAGGACCACCTCCAGGTCGACTTGGCCGACCCGGACGACATCGTCCAGGCCCTGTCGGACGTGCGCCAGCGCCTGCCCGAGGGCCGGCTCGACGCGCTGGTCAACAATGCCGGCATCTCGCCCAAGGGCGAGGGCGGCGCGCGGCTCGGCACCTTCGAAACCGACATCGCCGACTGGAAGAAGGTGTTTCAGGTCAACTTCTACGCGCCCATCATGCTGGCACGCGGGCTGATCGCCGAGCTGCAGCAGGCGCGCGGCTCGGTCGTCAACGTGACGTCGATCGCGGGCTCGCGCGTCCACCCTTTCGCGGGCGCGGCCTATGCCACGTCCAAGGCCGCGCTGGCCTCGCTGACGCGCGAGATGGCGGCCGACTTCGGGCCGCGCGGCATCCGCGTCAACGCCATCTCGCCCGGCGAGATCGAGACCGCCATCCTGTCGCCCGGGACCGACAAGATCGTCGACACGCTGCCGCTGCGGCGGATCGGGACGCCCGAGGAGGTCGCCAAGGCCATCTACTTCTTATGCACCGAGCAGTCGAGCTACGTGCACGGCGCCGAGATCCACATCAACGGCGGGCAGCACGTTTGAACCCCGACTCGCCGCGGGCCTACCCGGCACGCCCGTTCCTGGCCGCCAGCGTCGCGGTGTTCCGCGACGGGCTCGTGCTGCTGGCGGAACGCGCCGTGCCGCCGGGCGCTCGATGCTTTTCGCTGCCGGGCGGCCTCGTCGAGATCGGCGAGACGCTCGGCGAGGCCGCCCTGCGCGAGCTGCGGGAGGAGACCGGCGTGGATGCCGAGATCGTCGGTTTCAACGACCACGTCGAGGTGATCGAGCGCGACGCGGAGGGACGCGTGGCGGCGCATTTCGTCGTGGCGTCCTTCGTGGGCCGCTGGACCGGCGGTGAGGCGACCACCGGCCCCGAGGCCCTGCGCACGGTGTGGATCGCGCCCGACCGGATCGAGGGCCTCGTCACCACGCCCCAGCTCGGGCCGATCCTCCACCGCGCGGCCGCCATCGCGGCGGCAGGGTGAACCGCGGCGCATCGGCGATGCGCGTCCCCGCGTCGATGCTTCTGGCCGTGCTGGTGGTGGGGCCGGCGCTGGCCCAGGCACCCTCGGCCACCCTGCCGGCCGATCCGCCGCTCCCTCCCCTGCCCGGCGCGACCTCGTCCCCTCCCTCGCCCGCGCAGCCCGCCGACCCTGACGCGCTGCCGCCCTACGAGCCGCAGCTCGAACGCCTGGCGGAGCGGCTCGGCACGCTGTCGCTGATGCGGGAGCTGTGCGGGACCGGCGACGCCGCGGAGTTCCGCAACCGGATGGCGGCGCTGCTCGACGCCGAGGCGCGCTCGGCACAGCGCCGCGAGCGGCTCGCGGGCGCCTTCAACCGCGGCGTCCGCGGCTACGCGGCCAGCTACCGATCCTGCACGGCCTCGGCCCGCTCGGTGATGGCGCGCGTCCTGGCCGAGGCCGACCGCCTGACCCGCGACCTCGCGGCGCGCTACGGCGGCACCTGATCCCGGCTCGCGCGGCAGGGGTGACACCCGGCCGCAACAGGGGTGGCATTCGTGATCTCGCCCTGTTCCGTTAAGGATCCGTCAAGAGTAGGCTGTCGCGACGCCTTTCAGGACGCTAAAGACCGCCCATGATGGACTTGACGACACAGCAGCAGGACCGCTTCGCCGCCGCCGAAGAGCGGCAGATCGCCATGTCGATCCTGATGGAGTTCTTCGCGGAGGCGGAACTCGACGGGCTCGACGAGGACAGCGTGACCCAGGCGGCGCTCTTCGTGGCTCTCCAGAAGATGGTGAGCTGCTACGGCGAGGACGCGGTCGCGACTTTCGCCGAGCGCCTGCCCGAGCGCGTGCGCCACGGCGAGTTCTCCCTCCTCACCCGTCAGTGACGGGCGGCGCTTTCCCGTGATGCCAGTCCTTCCCGGATCAGGCCTCGGACGGCCCCGCCCGCCCCTCTGACCGGTGGACCGATCGGCGGGGCACCTTGCGCCCGCGCTGCCAGCCTCTATGTCGGCATCGGGCCGACGCGCGCGACGGCGGGACATCGGTCGGAGTGGGGCATGGGGACAGCGTTTCTCGAAGACCGCGGAGTCGTCGAGGTCGAGGGAGAGGAGGCGCGCGCGCTGCTGCAGCGGCTCGTCACCAGCGACGTCGCGGCGCTCCGTCCCGGCCACGCCCGCTACGCCGCCCTGCTCAGCCCGCAGGGTAAGATCGCGGTCGACTTCATCCTGCTGGATGACACCCCGCCCGGCGCGGCCGACCGCTTTCTGCTCGACTGCCCGGCCGCCCTCGCGCCTGAGCTCGCCAAAAAACTGACGATGTACCGGCTGCGGGCTAAAGTCCGCATCGCCGACCGCAGCGCGGAGCTCGGCGTCACGGCGCACTGGCCCGACGGCCCCGGCGCCCGCGACCCCCGCCATCCCGATCTCGGCACCCGCGCCGTCGTAGACCGCACCACCTCGCAGCCCCACGCCGAGGCGCGCCTCGCCTATGACGCGCATCGCATCGCGCTCGGTGTGCCGGACGGGGGCCGCGACTTCGCCTACGGCGACGCCTTTCCGCACGATGCCAACCTCGACCGCCTCGGCGGCGTCGACTTCGGCAAGGGCTGCTACGTCGGCCAGGAGGTCGTGTCGCGCGTCCACCACCGCGGCACGGCGCGCAAGCGCATCGTGCCGGTCAGCTTCGAAGGCCCGGCCCCGGTCGCCGGGGCCGAGATCGCGGTCGGGGAGATCGCCATCGGCACGATGGGGACGAGCGCTTCGGGCCGCGGTCTCGCCACCGTGCGGATCGACCGCGCCGCCGAGGCGGCGGCCGTCGGGGCGCCGGCGATGGCCGACGGCGTCCAACTCGTCCTGGCCCTGGCATGACGCCTGGGGCCGCCGCGGAGCCGCCGATCCTGGCCCAGGCGCCGGCGTGGCAGCGCATGCTGTCCGGCCGCCGGCTCGACCTGCTCGATCCGGCGCCCGACGACATCGACCTCTACGACATCGCCCACGGCCTCGCCCGGGTGGCGCGCTGGAACGGCCAGACGCGGGGTCCCTACATCCTGTCCGTGGCGCAGCACTCGCTGCTGGTCGAGGCGCTGGTCGGGCATGTCGCGCCGCGCTCGGGCCGCGCCGCGCGGCTGACGGCGCTGTTGCACGACGCGCCGGAATACGTGGTCGGCGACCTCATCTCGCCCTTCAAGGCCTGCGTGGGCGACAGCTACAAGGCCGTGGAGGCGAGGCTCTTCGCCGCCATCCTCAGCCGCTTCGCCCTGCCCTCCCCGGATGCGGACCTGCTCGCCCTGATCAAGCGCGCCGACCGCGGCGCGGCGCGGCTCGAAGCCGTGCTCCTGGCCGGCTTCGACGAGGCCGAAGCCGAGGAGGTGCTGGGTCCGGCCGAGCCAGGCTTGGACGCCTTCGCGCTCTGGTTGACGCCGCGCCCCTCCGATCAGGTCGAGGCGCTCTTCGTGGAGCGCTGCCGGATGCTCGGGTTGCCCGGCGTTTGAGGGCAGCGGTCCACGTCTGCCCGCTGTCGCGCCTGCCGGACACCCTCCTGGCCAGCGGCGCCCGCAGCGTCGTCACGCTGCTGGCTCGAGACCTCAGGGGCGGGTTGCCGCCGCTGCCCGGCGTGAGGCACCTCGCCCTCGACATGTCGGACATCACGGCCCCGCGCGACGGCCACGCGATGCCGGACGAGGCACATGTGGCCGCGTTGCTGGATTTCGCGCGCGCGTGGGACCGGCACCACCCCATGCTGATCCACTGCTACGCGGGGGTCAGCCGGTCCACGGCGGCCTGTTTCGCAATGGTCTGCGCCTTGGAGCCCGGAGCCGACGAGGCGGATGTGGCCTCGCGGCTGCGCGCGGCAACGCCCAGCGCCACGCCGAACGCTCGCCTCGTCGCCCTTGCGGACGCGGCGCTCGGCCGATCGGGCCGGATGGTGGCGGCCACGCTGGCGATCGGCCGCGGGCGGGACTGTTTCGAGGGCGAGGTGTTCAGCCTCGACGTGAGGGACTGACGGTCACACCCCGGCGTACCACGTGTAGCCGTTGTCCTCCCAATAGCCGCCGTGGCCGTCGCCGATCTGGGCGAAGGACTCCACCAGCTCCATCCGCATCACGTATTTCGACATCTTGTAGCCGAGCTGGCGCTCGACGCGCAGGCGCAGCGGCGCCCCGTGCGGCACGTCGAGCGGCGCGCCGTTCATGTCATAGGCCAGGATCGTCTGCTCGTGGCGCGCGGCCGTGAGATCGATCGAGCCGTAGAAGTGGGCCGGCTCGTCGCCGAACGAGGCTTCGTCCGGCGTGTCGGCGCAGTGGAACACGACGTAGCGGGCGGCATCCTTCACGCCCACGGCGTCGAGCAGGTGGCCGAGCCTCACGCCCGACCATTGGGCGATGCAGCTCCAGCCCTCGACGCAGTCGTGGCGGGTGATCTGGGTGCGCGACGGCATGGCCCTCAGGTCCGCCAGGCTGTATTCGGCCGGGCGGTCTACGAGGCCGTCGACTTTCAGCTTGAAGGCGTTGAAGCCGTCGGCCGCCATGGCCTTGTAGGCCTCGTCCTGCGGGTCCGTGCTGCCGTTAGCCTTGAAGGCCGTGGTGATGTCGGCTTCAGTGTATTCCCGCGCCTGGGCGCTCGGCCCCAGGATGGCGCTCTGGACCTTGAAGGTCAGGGCCTCCTCGGCGTCGAAAAGTTTCGACACGACGTCGCTCCCCGAGATCCTGTCGCAGCCGGCGAGCGCCGCGCCGCCGAGGCTCGCGAGCCCGGCCTTCAACAGCCCGCGGCGGGTGGGATGGGCGTCACGCATTGGTGGTCACCTCGCCGTCCTTGGCCTCGCCCGTGTCGAACCAGCCCGTGATCATGGACCGCATGTTGTTGAACACGCCGGTGATCAGCACCATGGCGATGTGGACGACGAAGAAGCCCACGAGGGCGAAGGCCACGACGAAGTGGATCGTGCGCGCCGTCTGCCGGCCGCCGAGCAGCGTCGTGAGGAACGGGAAGGCCGCGTCGAGGCCGGGCGACATGGTCCAGCCCGCCAGCACGATGAGCGGCAGCGCGACGAAGATCACGCCGAAATAGGTGAGCTTCTGGAGCACGTTGTAGCGACGTGCGTTCTCGCCGTGCGGGAACCTCAGCTTGGCATGATCGATGATGGCCTGCCCCGTATGGGCGAGCTCGGCCCGGTTCGGCACGATGTCGCGGGCGAAGTGGCGCGAGAACAGCCCGTAGAGCAGGTAGATCACGCCGTTGGCGACTAGGAACCAGGCCATCAGGAAGTGCCAATGGCGGCCCGTCTCCAGATCCTGCTGCGCGGGCAGCGTGATCCAGCTCGGGAAGGCCCGCTCCACGGGCTGGCCGCCGACCTTCGACAGGCCCAGCACGCCGGAGGTGTCGACGCTGTGCCCGAGCAGGGCCGTGTAGCCCTGCGTCTTTCCGTCGACCTCGCGCGAGTCGATGGCGAAGACGGGGGCGGCGAAGTTCGATTGCTGGCCGAGGTAGAGCGCCGGATGGGCGTTGAAGATCTGCAGCCCGCTCATCAGCAGCAGGACGAGGCAGAGGGCGTTGAGCCAGTGCGTCAGGCGCACGACGGCGCTGTGGCGTTTGACCAGCCCGGGCCGCGATGGAGTGTGGGGTTCGCGCATGGGATCCCGTTCGAGCCGGAGGACGAAGAGCCTTGCCTTATCGGCGCGGGCCTCCATGGTGGTACGATGGACGGGAGCGTGAGGTTTCGATTTGAATCAGGCAAGTTTGGGCGAGATCGCCGCACTGCCCTTCGAGAGGGCGTTGGCGGAGCTCGAAGAGATCGTCACCAAGCTCGAACGCGGCAGCGTGCCGCTCGAAGAGTCGATCGCCATCTACGAGCGCGGCGAGGCGCTGAAGAAGCACTGCGACGGCCTGTTGCGCAACGCCGAGATGCGGATCGAGAAGATCACGCTGGGCGCGGACGGGGGAGCGACGGGCGCGGAGACGTTCGACGCGGACTGAGCGCCCAGGCTTGGCGCGACGGGGCTCAGC
>CAXTFP010000158.1:0-7039 GCA_964243135.1 uncultured Lichenihabitans sp. | reverse complement strand
GAATTCCGGCATCCGCCGCATCGCGGTCGCGACCCAGTACAAGGCCCACAGCCTCATCCGCCACCTCGGCCGCGGCTGGAACTTTCTGCGCCCCGAGCGCAACGAGAGCTTCGACGTGCTGCCGGCGAGCCAGCGCGTCGACGAGAACATGTGGTACCTGGGCACCGCCGACGCCGTGTATCAGAACATCGACATCATCGAGTCCTACGACCCGAAATACATGGTCATCCTGGCGGGCGACCACGTGTACAAGATGGACTACGAGAAGATGCTCCAGCAGCACGTCGACTCGGGCGCCGACGTGACGGTGGGCTGCCTCGAAGTGCCCCGCCTGGAGGCCGTGGCCTTCGGCGTGATGCACGTCGACGAGTCGAACCGAATTTTGTCGTTCCTGGAGAAGCCGAAGGACCCGCCCGCCATGCCGGGCAAGCCGGAGGTGGCGCTGGCCTCCATGGGCATCTACGTCTTCGAGACCAAGTTCCTGCTCGAAGCCCTGAAGCGCGACGCCGCCAAGCCCGGCTCGAACCGCGACTTCGGCAAGGACATCATCCCCGAGATCGTCGATGCCGGCCGGGCGGTGGCGCACCACTTCTCCCAGTCCTGCGTGCGCTCCGACTACGAGAAGGAGGCCTACTGGCGCGACGTCGGCACGGTGGACGCCTATTGGGAGGCCAACATCGACCTCACGGCCGTGGTGCCGAGCCTCGACCTCTTCGACCAGAACTGGCCGATCTGGACCTACAACGAGCTGACCGCGCCGGCCAAGTTCGTGCATGATTCCGACAACCGCCGGGGCATGGCGGTGTCGTCCCTCGTGTCGGGCGGCTGCCTCGTGTCGGGCGCCGGCATCCACAACTCGCTGCTGTTCACCGGCGTGCGGGTGAACTCCTACACGCACGTCGAACGGACCGTGATCCTGCCCTACGTCAACGTCGGGCGCGGGGCGCGCCTGCGCAACTGCATCGTCGACAGCGGGGTGCAGATCCCCGACGGCCTCGTGATCGGCGACGACCCCGAACTCGACGCCCTGCGCTTCCGGCGCACGGAGCGCGGCATCTGCCTCGTCACCCAGCCGATGATCGAGAAGCTGAACAGCTGAGCGGCCCCATGTCGATCACCGAGACGCGCGCGGACCCGGACGACGGCGTGGCCGAGCTGACGGCCGCCGAGCCGATCGACGTCCTGTCGGTCGCCTCCGAGGTCTACCCGCTGGCGATGACGGGCGGGCTCGCCGAGGTGGCGGGCGCGCTGCCCGGGGCGCTCGGGCCCGAGGGGGTCACGCTGCGCACCCTGATGCCGGGCTACCCCGAGGTGCTGGACGCGATCGAGGGCGCCGAGACGGTGGCCACGATCGCGGACCTGTTCGGCGGCCCGGCCCGGATCCTCGCCGGCCGGGCCGCCGGGCTCGACCTTCTGGCCATCGACGCGCCGCACCTCTACGCGCGGCCGGGCGACCCCTACGTCGCACCCGACGGCACCGACTGGCCGGATAACGGCACGCGCTTCGGCGCGCTGGGGCTCGCGGCGGCGCGGGTCGGCACTGGCCTCGTCCCCGGCTACCGGCCGCACGTCGTCCACGGCCACGACTGGCAGGCGGGCCTCGCCCCCGCCTACCTCCATGCGGCGGGCGGCGCCCGGCCCCGCACCGTGCAGACGATCCACAACCTCGCCTTCGCGGGCCAGTTCCCGCCCTGGATGACCGACGTGCTAGGCCTGCCCCCCGAGTGCTTCAGCCCCGACGGCGTCGAGTTCCACGGCACCCTGTCGTTCCTCAAGGCCGGGCTCTTCTACGCCGACCGCATCACGGCCGTGTCGCCGGGCTACGCGGCCGAGATCATGACGCGCGAGCACGGCATGGGCTTCGACGGGCTGCTGCGCGCCCGCGCACGCGCCGTGACGGGCGTGCGCAACGGCATCGACGACGCCGTCTGGAACCCGGCCGCGGACCCCCACATCGCGGCCCCCTACGCGGTCGGCGACATGGCGGGCCGGGCCGTCAACAAGGCGGCCCTGCAGGAGCGCCTGGGCCTGGCGCCCTCGCCCGACGCGCTGCTGTTCGGCGTGGTGAGCCGCCTCACGGGCCAGAAGGGCCTCGACCTCGTGCTGGAAGCCCTGCCGACCCTGCTGGAGGTCGGCGGGCAACTGGCGCTGGTGGGCTCTGGCGACGGCTGGTTCGAGGACGGCTTCCGCGCCGCCGCGGGCCGCCACCCCGGGCGGGTCGCGGCCGTCATCGGCCAGGACGAGGGGCTCGCCCACCTGGTCCAGGCCGGCGCCGACGCCCTGCTGGTGCCGTCGCGCTTCGAGCCCTGCGGGCTGGCCCAGCTCTGCGCCCTGCGCTATGGCGCCGTGCCGGTTGTGTCGCGCGTCGGCGGCCTCGCCGACACGGTGGTGGACGCCAACGAGATGGCGCTCGCCTCGGGCAGCGCCACGGGCGTGGTCTTCGCGCCCGTCACCCTGCCGGCCCTGGAATCGGCCCTGCGCCGCACCGCCGAGATCTTCCGCGACCCCGAGGACTGGGCCGGCATGGTCGTGGCCGGCATGGGCACCGACGTGTCCTGGCGACGCCCCGCCCGCCGCATGGCGGCGCTCTACCGCGACCTCCTCCAGTCACCCCCCGCCGGACCGCTCCCATGAGAACCGTCTCGACTACGCCCTTCGACGACCAGAAGCCCGGCACCTCGGGCCTGCGCAAGAAGGTGCCGCACTTCCGGCAGCCCCGCTACGTCGAGAATTTCGTGCAGTCGATCTTCGACAGCCTGGAGGGCTTCGCCGGCCGCGACCTCGTGATCGGCGGCGACGGCCGCTTCTTCAACCGGGAAACGATCCAGACCGCCATGAAGATGGCCTCGGCCAACGGCTTCGGCCGCGCCATCGTGGGGCGCGGCGGCATCCTGTCGACGCCGGCGGCCTCCAACCTCATCCGGGTGCGCGGCGCCTTCGGCGGCATCATCCTATCGGCGAGCCACAACCCCGGCGGCCCGGACGGCGACTTCGGCATCAAGTACAACGCGTCGAACGGCGGCCCCGCGCCCGAGAAGACCACCGATGCCATCTTCGCCCGGACCAAGGCCATCGCGGAGTTCCGCACGCTCGACGCGCCCGACGTGGACCTCGACCGCATCGGCGAGGTGAAGCTCGGCGACATGGTGGTCGAGGTCGTCGACCCCGTGGCCGAGTACCAGGCCCTGATGGAGCGCCTGTTCGACTTCCCGCGCATCCGGGCCATGTTCGCGGGCGGCTTACGCATGACCTTCGACGCCATGTCGGCCGTGACGGGCCCCTACGCGACCGCGATCCTGGAGGGGGCGCTCGGCGCCGCGCCCGGCACGGTGATCAACGCCACGCCGTTGCCCGACTTCGGCGGCCACCACCCGGACCCGAACCTCGTCCACGCCAAGGCGATCTACGACCTCGCCATGGGGCCGGACGCGCCCGACCTGTGCGCGGCCTCGGACGGGGACGGCGACCGCAACCTCATCATCGGCCGCGGCATCTTCGTGACGCCCTCCGACAGCCTCGCGGCGCTGAGCGCCAACGCGCATCTCGCGCCTGGCTACAGGGATGGGCTGAAGGGCATCGCCCGCTCCATGCCGACCAGCGCGGCCGCCGACCGCGTCGCGGCCGCCAAGGGCCTTCAGGCCTACGAGACCCCGACGGGCTGGAAGTTCTTCGGCAACCTGCTCGACGCCGGCCTGGCGACCATCTGCGGTGAGGAGAGTGCCGGCACGGGCTCGGACCACGTCCGCGAGAAGGACGGGCTCTGGGCCGTGCTGCTGTGGCTCGACATCCTGTCGGCACGGCGCGAGAGCGTCCTCGCCATCATGCAGGACCATTGGCGCACCTACGGCCGCAACTACTACGCCCGCCACGACTACGAGGAGGTGGCGAGCGAGGGCGCCAACGCCCTGATGACGGGCTTGCGCGAGCGCCTCGGGGGCTTGGCCGGCCAGTCGTTCGGTGACCTCAGGGTCGAGACGGCCGACGACTTCGCCTACCACGACCCGGTGGACGGCTCGGACTCGGCCCACCAGGGCATCCGCGTGCTCTTCGCCGACGGCTCGCGCATCGTCTACCGCCTGTCGGGCACCGGCACCGCGGGGGCGACGCTGCGGGTCTACATCGAGCGCTTCGAGGGCGAGAGGCTCGATCTGGACACGGGCGAGGCTCTGCGGGACCTCATCGCCCTGTCGCGCTCCCTCGCCGACATCCCCGGCCACACCGGGCGCACGGAGCCGTCGGTGATCACGTAAAAGGGTCAGCGACGGACGCCTCACATCCTCTGGACGACATCAATTTTGGCCGGAAGTTGGAACGATATCAAGGTTTCACTCCCGCCGAGCCTATCCCCCTCTATGCAAAGCACCGGATCCACACATCACTGCGGTCGGGCGTCGGTCTCCTTCTCCCGCTCGCGGGAGAAGGTGCCCGGCAGGGCGGATGAGGGGTGATCCACCACCTGTGGAATCCCCTCATCCGGCGCTACGCGCCACCTTCTCCCGCAAACGGGAGAAGGAAGCCCCCCAGACGTCGAGATGTGTGGATCCGATAGGTCACATATGGGAGATGCAGCAGGGTGGTGGTGATCTCGGCCGAAGAGTTTCGGCGGATGAAACGACGCGACCGGGAGGTCATCTGCGTCGAGGGCTTCACGGCGGCCGAGGTGGAAGCGGTCCGCGCCGTTCAACCGTCCCCGGAGGCGGACGCCTTCAATTACGAGCTCAATGCGCGTCGAGCGGTGACAGGTCGAGGTGCTGCGCAACGCGGCGGAGGCGCGCCTCCAATTCGCTGAGGATGCCGTGGCCGATGACGGAGGTGTGATACTCGACGACGGCGCGGCGCAGCCCGACGATCTGCTCGCCGAGGTCCTCCCGAGTCCCGACGATCGCCCGGCGGATCTCGATGAGGTCCGACGCAACGTCGGCCCGCAGCGACCCTATCTCCGACCTCAGGTCGGCGATGTCGGTCTTGGTCGCCATCTCGACGCGCATGTCACGGAGAAGCTGGAGGACGAGATTGTCGGGCTCGGTGCTCATGGCGACAGCTTACCTCCGATTCCGCTGTCGCACCATATCTCCGGTGCGCCGCCCTTTCGCATTCCCGCGCATCGCGGCCGTCTGCTAAGGATCACGCTCCCGTGATGGACGCAGGCAGGGCGATGCAGGACGACGGACCGGTCAACACGCTCTCCTCGTCCGGCATCCGCCCCGGCCCTGGCCGCCCCGAGCCCCTCGGCGTCACGCCCGACGCGGACGGGGTCAACGTCGCGGTCTTCTCGGCCCACGCCGAGGAGATCGTGCTGTGCCTCTACGACGCCGCGGGCGAGGCCGAGCAGTCGCGCGTGTCGCTGCCCGAGCGCACGGGCGACGTATTCCACGGTCACGTCCCGGGCGTGAAGCGCGGGGCGCGCTACGGGCTGCGCGCCCGCGGCCCCTGGGCGCCCCGCGATGGGCACCGGTTCAACGACGCGAAGCTGCTGCTCGACCCCTATGCCACGGCGGTCGATCGGCCCTTCAGGCTCGATCCGTCGATGTTCGACGCGCCGCCCGGCGCGCACGAGCCGGACCGACGCGACAGCGGCGCCGCCATGCCGAAGGCCATCGTGGGCCTGCCCGATCCCGCGCCGGCCTGGGCGGGCGCGCCCGCCTGGGAGCGGACCAGCATCGCCGAGGTCCACGTCCGCGGCTTCTCCATGCTGCACCCCGGCGTGCCGCAGCCCCTGCGCGGCACCTTCGCGGGCCTCGCCTCGCCGGCCGGCCTCGCGCATCTCGCGAAGCTCGGCATCACCACGGTCGAGCTCATGCCGGCCATGGCCTGGGCGGACGAGCGCCACCTCGGGCCGCTCGGCCTCACCAACTATTGGGGCTACAACCCCGTCGCCTTCCTGGCGCCCGACCCGCGGCTGGCGCCCGGCGGCTGGGCCGAGGTGCGCGAGGCCGTCGCGGCGCTGCACGGCGCCGGCATCGAGGTGCTGCTCGACGTCGTCTACAACCACACGGGCGAGGGCGACGAGCACGGCCCGACCCTGTCGCTGCGCGGCCTCGACAACGCGTCCTACTACCGGCTCGATCCCGAGGACGGCAGCCGCTACGTGAACGACGCCGGCTGTGGCAACATCCTCGCGGCCGACAGCCTGCCGGTGGTGCGGCTGGTGATGGACAGCCTGCGAGCCTGGGCGCGCCACGGCGGCTGCGACGGCTTCCGCTTCGACCTCACGCCCGTGCTGGGCCGCCGCCGCCGCGGCTTCGACCCCCAGGCCCCCATCCTCGCGGCCATCGCCCAGGACCCCGTGCTGCGCGGCCTGAAGCTCGTGGCCGAGCCCTGGGACATCGGCCCCGGCGGCTACCAGCTCGGCAATTTCGGCGGCGCCTGGGCCGAGTGGAACGACCGCTACCGCGACGGCGTGCGCCGCTTCTGGACCGGCCGGGCGGCGCCGGCCGAGTTGGCGAGCCGCGTGTCCGGCTCGGCCGACCTCCTCGGGGCCAAGCGCCACCCGTCGCGCTCGGTCAACTTCGTCACCGCCCACGACGGCTTCACCCTGGCCGACCTCGTCGGCTACGACGCGAAGCACAACGAGGCCAACGGGGAAGGCAACCGCGACGGCCGCGACGCCAACTGGTCGTGGAACCACGGCGCCGAGGGCCCGACCGACGACCCCGCCGTGCTGGAGGCCCGCGCGCGCGACCAGCGCAACCTCCTGGCCACGCTGATCCTGTCGCGCGGCACCCCCCTGCTGGGGCAGGGGACGGAACTCGGGCAGACGCAGTGCGGCAACAACAACGCCTACTCGCAGGACAACGCCATCGCGTGGCTGGACTGGTCGGCGCCGGACCACCCGCTCCTCGGCTTCATCCGCCGCCTGCTCGACCTGCGCGCCGCCCACCCGGCCCTGACGCGCGACCGCTTCCTCGCCGGCAACCCGGCCGACGGCCTCGACCTGCCCGACGTCGCTTGGCGGACGGTCGACGGCCGCACGCCCGACGCCGGCGACTGGGACCACCCGCGGACCGCGACGCTGGTCGGCGTGCTGGCGGCGCCCGGC
>CAXTFP010000157.1:0-7040 GCA_964243135.1 uncultured Lichenihabitans sp. | reverse complement strand
CAAGGACAAACGCCGCCCACGTTTCTCTTCCTTCCGATACAATTGTCAAACAGCGTCGTCGAACTGACAGTGCCCACCTCGAAAGATGAACCCCGCGGACGGTTCCAGGGTCTGGTCAGAACCAGACCCAAATCCCAAGTCGAACTCGGAAGAAACCGACCACCGCGTCCGCTGACTGCTCGTCAGCGCCGCCGTCGATGGACCCGATATAGGTCCCGACCACCCGCCCCGTCAACCACGTCCGACATAAAAACTTCACGGGGCCGGACGCGAAGAGATCATGCCCCCGTGGTCCCCGAAACGACACGGCCCCGCGCGGCTGTCGCCGCGCGGGGCCGTGTGCCTCATGGAGAGCGAGCGGGTGCCGTCAGAAGGTGGCGGGCTCCTTCTCCCTCTTGTCGAGGTCCTCGCCGGTCTTCTGATCCACGGAGCGCATGGACAGCTTGGTCTTGCCGCGGTCGTCGAAGCCCACGAGCTTGACCTTGACCTTGTCACCCTCCTTGACGACGTCCGACGACTTGTTCACGCGGCCCTGGGCGAGCTGCGAGATGTGCACGAGCCCGTCCTTCGAGCCGAAAAAGTTCACGAAGGCCCCGAAGTCCACGACCTTGACGACCGTGCCCTCGTAGATCAGCCCGACCTCCGGGTCCGTGGCGATGGACTTGATCCAGTTCACGGCGGCGCGGATCTTCTCGCCGTCGCTCGACGCCACCTTGACGGTGCCGTCGTCCTCGATGTTGACCTTGGCGCCGGTCTTCTCGACGATCTCGCGGATGATCTTGCCGCCGGTGCCGATCACCTCGCGGATCTTGTCGGTCGGGATCTTGAAGGACTCGATGCGGGGAGCGAACTCGCCGAGCTCGGCGCGGGCACCGGTGAGCGCCTTCGACATCTCGTCGAGGATGTACAGGCGGCCGTCCTTGGCCTGGCTCAGCGCCACCCGCATGATCTCCTCGGTGATGCCGGCGATCTTGATGTCCATCTGCAGCGACGTCACGCCCTCGGCCGTGCCCGCCACCTTGAAGTCCATGTCGCCGAGGTGGTCCTCGTCGCCCAGGATGTCGGACAGGACCGCGAAGCGCTCGCCCTCCAGGATGAGCCCCATGGCGATGCCGGCGGTCGGCGCCTTCAGCGGCACGCCGGCGTCCATCAGGGCCAGCGACGAGCCGCAGACGGTCGCCATGGAGGAGGAGCCGTTGGACTCGGTGATCTCGGACACGATGCGGATCGTGTAGGGGAACTCCGCGGCCGTCGGCAGCATCGGCCGGATGGCCCGCCACGCGAGCTTGCCGTGGCCGATCTCGCGGCGGCCCGGGGAACCCATACGGCCCGTCTCGCCCACCGAATAGGGGGGGAAGTTGTAGTGCAGCAGGAAGCGCTCCTTGTAGGAGCCTTCCAGGCTGTCGACGTATTGCTCGTCCTCACCGGTGCCGAGCGTCGCCACCACGAGCGCCTGCGTTTCGCCGCGGGTGAAGAGTGCCGAGCCGTGGGTGCGCGGCAACATGCCGACCTCCGAGCGGATGGCGCGGACCGTCTTCAGGTCGCGGCCGTCGATGCGCGAGCCCGTGTCGAGGATCGAGTTGCGCACCACCTTGGCCTGGGCGGACTTGAAGGCCTCGGCGAGCTGCTGGGCCGGGAACCGGGCCTCGCCGTCGGAGGGCGCCAGGGCCGCCGTCATCTTCTTCTTCGCAGCGTCGAGCGCCGCGTAGCGCTCGGCCTTGGCGGTGATGGAATAGGCCGAGCGGATGTCGGCCTCGACCGCCTCCAGCACGGCGCCCTCGGCCGCCGACGTGTCGGCCGGCACGAAGTCGCGCGGCTCTCGCGCCGCCTTCTCGGCGAGCCGGATGATGGCGTCGATCACGGGCTGGAAGCCGGCGTGGCCGACCATCACGGCCTTGAGCATCGTGTCCTCCGACAGCTGCTTCGCCTCGGACTCGACCATCAGCACGGCCTCGCCGGTGCCGGCCACGACGAGGTCGAGCGAGGAGGTCTTCATCTCGTCGATCGTCGGGTTGAGCTTGAGCTCGTCCTTGATGAGGCCGACGCGCGCCGCGCCCACCGGGCCCATGAAGGGGATGCCCGAGATGGTCAGGGCCGCGGAGGCCGCCACCAGGGCCAGGATGTCGGGGTCGTTCTCCATGTCGTGCGACAGCACCGTCACCACGACCTGGGTGTCGAAGCGGTAGCCTTCGGGGAACAGGGGACGGATGGGCCGGTCGATCAGGCGGGACACCAGCGTCTCCTTCTCGGAGGGACGCCCTTCGCGCTTGAAGTAGCCGCCGGGGATGCGGCCGGCCGCGAAGGTCTTTTCCTGATAGTTGACCGTCAGGGGGAAGAAGTCCTGGCCGGGCTTCTGGGTGCGGGCCGACACCACGGTCGCCAGCACGGTGGTCTCGCCGTAGGAGGCGAGCACCGCCCCGTCGGCCTGGCGGGCGATCTTGCCCGTCTCGAGCACGAGCTTGCGCCCGGCCCAGTCGATCTCTTCGCGATTCACTTCGAACATGTTCGTCTTTCATGGCGAGCCGAGTGTCGGCCATGAGCAAGACGGCGAGAGGCTGGCCTCGACTTCAAAGGGACGGGGGCGGCCCCTGCGAGGGTGCCGCGCGTCGTCCGGCAAAGTCCGGATCCACCGGCGCCGCGGCCCCTGGCGGGGCCGGGGTGCGCGTCCGATGGGCCCGGTTTCGAGGCAGCCCCTGGCGATCCTGCCATGACCACGCTCGCCGGTCAGAGGGACGGCGGCCCCATGCCGCCGTCGCAGGTATGATCAGATGTTTCGCCCGCCCCTCGGGGCAAGCGCGAAGCTTGACGAGGTCAGCGGCGGATGCCGAGGCGCTCGATGATGCCGCGGTAGCGGGCCTGGTCCTGGTCCTTAACGTAGTCGAGGAGCGACCGGCGGTTCGACACCATCTTCAGGAGGCCGCGCCGGGAATGGTTGTCCTTGCGGTGCGTCTTGAAGTGGTCGGTCAGGTTGTTGATGCGCTCCGTGAGGATCGCGATCTGCACCTCGGGGGACCCGGTGTCGCCGGGCTTCGTGGCGTGTTCCTGCATCAGCGCGGTCTTGCGCTCTGCGGTGATCGACATCGGGCGTTCCTTTCAGTCGTGGGTGGCGGCCGGTGATGGCCGGAGTGCCGTCGGTGCGCGCTGCCGGGATGTCGTCCAGCGAAGCCGCACCACCCGCGCGTGGAGCGGGTGACGGACACGGGCGGCCTTATACACGACCGGCGCCGGGATGCCAGCGCTTTCGGCGAAAAGGCCCTTGACAGATCGCCCGAGCGGGTCTCCCGGGGAGCGGCGCCGCGCGCTCCCGCGGTGCGGACCCGTCGAGTCTCAGGGGCGGGCCGAGCGGTTCATCACCAGGGTGCGGCTCGGCCGGCGCTCGACCACGACGGCGCGGGCCATGCCCTTGCGGTCCGTGGACGTCAGGGTGATGGGCTTGCGGCGGGTCGCGGCCTTCTTGATCTCGGCCGCCGCTTCCTCGACCGGCACGCCCATCAGGGAGGCGGCGATCTCGGCCTGCTCGGCGGGATCGTCGGACAGCCCCTGGGCGGCCGCGACGGCCTCGGCGATCACCGGCGGATCGTGCCGCACGCGGCGCGGGCCGAATTTGGTGCTCCAGACTTCGCTCATCGCATCATTCCCCTGCTAGACGCCGATCTAACATCCATGTTGCATTGCAGCAATATCGTCGGCGACCCGAGTTCGGTTCCGTAGGGCGGCCCCGTGTCGGACGCATGACGCCCGGCCGCGCGGGCGTCGGCGCGAGCAAGTTTCGCGCCGATGTGTGACCGGGCCGTTGAGGATCCGTCCCGGTCGGCGAGGCGCCCCGCGGGACGGCGGCGCGTCGGACGGGTTTTTAACCAGCCCGATCTAGCGTTCGGCCGTCACGCAGAGTCGCGTTCCGGACCCGTCGGCAATGGCATTCGATCTCGTCACCTTGCTCACGGTCTCGGTCCTGGTGCTGTTCGCCGTCGGCGCGCTGATGGTCCACGCCGGGCGGGGCGCGCGGGGATGCCGGGCCCTGATCTGGTCGGGCACGGCTTTCATGTGCCTCGGCCTCGGCTTCGTCATGCTGCTGACGGCCCCCACCGACATCCGCGCGCCGGTCCGCGTGTTCGGCAACGGCATGCTGATGCTGCCCTACGGCCTGCTCTGGGCAGCGGCCCGGGTGTTCAACGGCCGCCGCGCGCCCTTCGAGCCCGTGGTGGCGGGGGCGCTCGCCTGGCTCGCTGCGGCGTCGCTCTTCGACCCGTCGCAGGCTTGGCGGATGGCGGTCACGTCGGGCATCGTGACGGCCTACAGCGCCGCCATCGCGCTGGAGCATCGGGCGGGCGACGCCGCGGCGGTGCCGTCGCAGCGCTGGGCCTCGCGGATCTTCGCGGCGCACGGCGCCTTCTTCCTGCTGCGGACGGTGCTCGGCCCGACCTTCGGGCTAGCCCCCTGGGGGCCCAACGTCGCGGCCCTGTGGGGTGCCCTGCTCGGCCTGGAGACCGTGCTGGTGGCCGTGACGCTGGGGGTCGTGTCCATCGCCATGGACCGGGAGCGGACGGCGAGCCTGCACCGGCGGGACGCGCTGGAGGACGCGCTGACCGGCATCGGCAACCGGCGGGCCCTGTTCGGCTCGGGGCGCGCGCTGCTCGAAGCCGCCGAGGCCGCGGGCCGGCCGGCGGCGCTGCTGCTGATGGACCTCGACCACTTCAAGGCCGTCAACGACACCCACGGCCACCCCGCCGGCGACCGGCTGCTGGTGGCCTTCGCCCGGCTGGCGCACGACTACCTGCCGCCCACGAGCCTCGTGTGCCGGGTGGGCGGGGAAGAGTTCGCGGCCGTGCTGCCCGGGGCGGATGCGGCCCGCGCGCTGGCCGTGGCGGACGAGATCCGGGCGCTCTTCGCCCATCTGGCCGTCGCGGGCCCGGGGGGCCCGGTGCGGACCACGGTCAGCATCGGCATCGCGGTGATGGGCGACGAGGCAGCGGACGAGGGGGATGGACGCCTCGCCGCGCTCCTCGCCCGCGCGGATCGGTGCCTGTATGCCGCCAAGCACGCCGGCCGCGACCGCGTGGTGGCCGAAGGGGACCCGGCGCGCCCGCGCACCGCCGCCTGAAATATAGAGGTAAACTGGTTTCAAAAGGCCCTCGGCCTTTTGCGGGTTTCAGGGCAGAGCCCTGAGAAGCGTGCTGAATATAATAGTCTTATCGAGACTGGCATGCCATTTTGGTAGTTGAGGATCAGGGCTCTGCCCTGAAACCCGCCAAAGGGCTCGCCCTTTGGAATCCATGCTCCAGGCGGCGGTCGTCAGCCGCTCATCCCACCCATCACCGGGCATCTGGACAGGGCGCCGCGACACGCCTCCAATGCGGGACCGCCCCGGAGAGACCCGACGATGGACAGCCGCAACGACCTTTGGCGCCTCGTGGACGCCAGCAAGGACCGGCTCATCGCCCTCTCCGACCGCGTGTGGGGCATGCCGGAGGTATGCTACACGGAGGCGCGTTCCTCGGCCGAGCACGCGGCCGAACTGCGCCACCAGGGGTTCCGCGTCACGGAGAACGTGGCCGGCATCCCCACGGCCGTGATGGGCGAGGCGGGCGAGGGCGGCTCCGTGATCGCCTTTCTGGGGGAATATGACGCGCTGCCCGGCCTGTCGCAGGAGGCCGGCGTCGCCGAGCCCCGACCGGTCGAGGCGGGCGGCCACGGCCACGGCTGCGGGCACAACCTGCTCGGGGCGGCGGCGCTGCTCGCCGCCACGGCCGTCAAGGACTGGCTCGCCGAGACCGGCACGCCCGGCCGCGTGCGCTACTACGGCTGCCCGGCCGAGGAGGGCGGCGCCGCCAAGGCCTTCATGGTGCGGGCCGGCGCCTTCGCGGAGGCCGACGCCGCCGTCACCTGGCATCCGTCGAGCTTCTGGGAGGTGGCCCCGCCCCTGGCGCTGGCCAACACGCGGGCCGACTTCGTCTTCACCGGCCGCGCTGCCCACGCGGCCGCGGCACCCCACCTCGGGCGCAGCGCGCTCGACGCCGTGGAACTGATGAGCGTCGGGGTCAACTACCTGCGCGAGCACATGCCGAGCGACGCGCGCGTGCACTACGCCTACCTCGACGCCGGCGGCATCGCGCCCAACGTCGTCCAGGCGCGCGCCCGGGTGCGCTATTCCATCCGCGCCCGCGACCTGCCGGGGATGCTGGAGCTGGTCGAGCGCGTGAAGGCCATCGCGCGCGGCGCGGCGCTGATGACCGAGACGGAGGTCGAGGTGCGGATCGTCAGCGCCGTGTCGAACCTCGTCGGCAACGCCCCGCTGGAGCGGGCGCTGCACGGCGTCCTAGAGGCGCTCGGCTCGCCGCCCTTCGACGAGGCGGACCGCGCCTACGCGCGCGAGATCCGCGCCACGCTGACGGACGGCGACATCGAGGCCCTGTGGCGCACGATCGGCATGGCGCCCACGGAGGCGCCGCTCGCCGACTTCCTGGTGCCCTTCGACGCGAGGCGGGACCCCGCGATCGGCTCGACCGACGTCGGCGACGTGAGCTGGGTCGTGCCGACCGTCCAGGTCCACGCCCCGACGGTGGCGATCGGCACGCCGTTCCACACCTGGCAGGTGGTGGCGCAGGGCAAGGCGCCCGCCGCCCACAAGGCCATGGTGCAGGCCGCCAAGGCCATGGCCGCGACCGGCGCCGCGGTGCTGACGGACCCGGCCCTGCGGGCCGCCGCCCAGGCCGACCTCGCGGCGCGCGTCGGCCCGAAGGGCTACGGCTCGCCGCTGCCGGCCGGGGTCGAACCCCCGCTGGGGATGTCGGTGGCCTGACGCCGGGACCGGCCCTCGAAGGGCCTCCAGCCTTCGGCATCCATCATGGGCCGAAGCCGCCCCGCAGGACGCCCCGCAGCAGGCCCGCCGCGAGCGCCAGCATGGTGAGCCCCACGGCGCCGTCGAGCACCCGCCAGGCGGCGGCGCGGGCGAAGACCGGGGCGAGCAGGCGGGCGCCGTAGCCCAGCGCCGTGAACCAGAGCGCGCTGGCGAGGGCCGCGCCGACCGCGAAGCTCGGCCG
>CAXTFP010000156.1:0-7064 GCA_964243135.1 uncultured Lichenihabitans sp. | reverse complement strand
GTCGTCGACCGCGCGCAGCACCTGCCGCCCGCCGGGCTGGAACCGGCCGCCGATGGCGAAGTGCTTCGACAGGTGCTCGGCTTCGAGGAGGGGCGCCTCGGTCACGGCGACACGCCTTCGGGCACGAGGTAGCAGCTCACGTCCCCGGCGCCGCGCGCGAAGAGCGGCGGATCCACCGCGCAGGCGTCGTGGACGTGGAGGCAGCGCGGCCCGAAGGGGCAGCCGCGCGGGCGCCCGGCGATGGAGGGCGGCGCGCCGGGGATGGCGGGCAGGCGGCGGGGCTTCTCGCCCGACATGGGCGGGATCGAGCGGAGCAGCCCGACCGTGTAGGGGTGGCCGGGTGCCGCGAACAGGTCGGGCTTGGGGCCGCGCTCGACGAGCTTGCCGGCATACATCACCATGACCCGGTCGGCGACCTCGGACACCACGCCCATGTCGTGGGTGATGAAGATGATGGACGAGCCGTGGTCGCGCCGGAGCTGGGCGACCAGCCGCAGGATCTGGGCCTGCACGGTCACGTCCAGCGCGGTCGTGGGCTCGTCGGCGATGAGCAGCGACGGGTTGCAGGAGAGCGCCATGGCGATCATGGCGCGCTGGCGCATGCCGCCGGACAGCTGGTGCGGGTAGCGGTCGACCTGGGTGGCGGGGTTGGGCATGCCCATCTCGGCCAGGAGCTCGACGGCCCGCGCCCGCGCCTGGCGGCGCGTCAGCGTGGTGTGGGCGCGGATCTGCTCCTCGATCTGCCAGCCGATCGTGTAGACCGGCGTCATGGCGCTCATCGGGTCTTGGAAGATCATGGCGATCTCGTCGCCGCGCACCCCCCGCAGCGCGCGGCGCGACAGGCCGACGAGCTCCCGGCCCTTGTAGCGGATCGAGCCCGTGACGATCGCGTTCGGGTCGTCGATGAGGCCCATCACGGCGAGGCTCGTCAGCGACTTGCCCGAGCCCGACTCGCCCACCACCGACAGGATCTCGCCCGGCGCCAGCGCGAAGGACAGCCCCTGCACGGCCGCGAAGACCCCGGCCTCCGTGCGGAACGACACCGACAGGTCGGTGACCTCGAGGAGCGGCGCAGCCTGCGTGCGCTCAAGCACGCGCGAGCCTCACGCGCGGGTCGAGGGCCGCGTAGAGCAGGTCGACGACGGCGTTGGCCGCCACGACGAAGAAGGACGCATACATCACGGTCGCCATGATGACCGGCAGATCGAGGTTCTGCAGGGCATTGAAGGTGAGATAGCCGACGCCCTGAAGGCCGAACACGACCTCGGTCAGCAGCGTCCCGCCGCCGACGAGCGCCCCGAAGTCGAGCCCGAACAGCGACACGAAGGTGATCAGCGACGTCCGCAGCGCGTGGCGGACCAGCACCCGGCCCTCCGTCAGGCCTTTGGCCCGCGCCGTGCGGATGAAGTCCTCGTGGTAGCTCTCGATGAGGCTCGCGCGCAGCACGCGGCCGTAGAGCCCGATGTAGAGGATCGCCAGCGTGACCCACGGGATGACCAGGGCCTTGAACCAGCCGGCGGGATCCTCGGTCAGCGGCACGTAGCCGAGCGCCGGCACCCAGGAGAAGATCCAGGCGTCGTGGTAGCGGCTCTGGGTGAGGAGGTTCGCGACCTCGCCTACCCAGAACACCGGCATGGAGATGCCGATCAGCCCTAGGATCATCAGCAGGCGGTCGAGCCAGGAGTTGCGCGTGAGGGCCGCCGCGATCCCGATCGCCATCGACGCCGCGACCCAGATCACGGCCGCGCCGAGCAGCAGCGACAGCGTGATGGGCACCGCCTGCAGGATGGTCGGGATGACCTTCTGGCCGCGGTTGACGAAGGACGCGAGGTCGCCCGTGACCAAGAGGCGCTTCATCAGGAGCAGGTACTGCACCCACAGCGGCCGGTCGAAGCCGAAGTCGTGCCGGACCGCGAGCAGCACCTCGGGCGACGCGTTGCGGCCGGCGATGCGGGCCGAGGGGTCGGACCCGGGCGTCGCGAAGAAGATCAGGAACACCACGATGGAGATGCCCACCAAGACGAAGGCCATCTCGCCCAGGCGGCGCAGCAGGACCAGCGCCATGGCCTACTTCACCCGGAGCTTCGCGCGCGGGTCGAGCGCGTCGCGCACCCCGTCCCCCAGGACGTTGAGGGCCAGAACCGTGAGCACGATGGCGACGCCCGGCGCGATGGCGACCATCGGCCGGGTGTAGAGCAGCGATTGCCCGTCCTCGATGATGGTGCCCCACGAGGCCTGCGGCGACTGCACGCCGATGGACAGGAACGACAGCGCGCTCTCGATGATCATGTTGAGCGCCATGGTGAGCGGCGCGAACACGATGAGCGTGGTGAGGATGTTGGGCAGGATGTCGACCCACAGCATGCGTCCGCGCGGCACGCCGAGGCCCGCGGCGGCCAGCACGAACTCGCTCCGGGTGAGCTGCAGGACCTGTCCCCGGATAGGGCGCGCCACGTAGGGCACGTAGACGATCGCGATGATGACGATCGGCAGGAGCAGGCTGTCGGAGCCGATCGTGAAGGGTCCGATCGCGAGCCCGTGCCCGATGGTCACGATGGACAGCGAGATGGCCAGCAGGAAGACCGGGAACGCCCACAGGATGTCGATCAGTCGCGACAGCACGATGTCGACCCAGCCGCCGAAGAAGCCCGCCACGATGCCGACCAGGGCCGCCAGCACCAGCGTGACAACCGTCGCGCTCCCGGCGATGATGAGGGAGTTCTGGCCGCCGTAGAGCAGCCGGGCCATGACGTCGCGCCCCTGCGTGTCGGCGCCGATGAAGTACTGACCCTCCCAGGTCGGGCCGATGGGGGTGGTGCCGAGCCCGAGCCCCTCGGTCTCGGCCCGCATCACGGGCACGGCCTGGCCGTCGATGGTGACGCTGCCGCTGAGGTTGGACGAGAAAGGGTCGGTGTGCGCCACGGCGGCGGCGTAGATCGGCGCCGCCAGGGTGGCCAGCACGATGAGGATGAGGAGGCCCAGCGCCGCCATGGCGGCGCTGTCGCGCCGGAGCTTCAGCAGGGCCGTGGCCCAGGGCCCCCGGCTCGCCCTCGCGGGCCGGGGAAGCGCCTCGGCCGAAGCCGGGGCGCGATCGGTGACGACGGTCAAGACCGGGGACGCTTCACTGCACCCAGACCTGCGACAGGAGCATGTGGTAGGTGTCCGTGAACATGAAATTGCCGACGCGCTTTGAGGTGACGTCGACGCGCTTGGGCTGGAACAGCGCCACGGCGGGCGCGGCGTCCGTGACCTGCTTGTCGACCGCCGACCACATCTTGTCGGCGGCGGCCGGATCGGTCACGGCGGTCTTCAGCGCCTGCTGCATGTCGCCGTCGACCTTCTTGTCGCACCAACCCGCGATGTTGATGGACGAGTCGGAACCCGGATGGAACGAGCCGCAGCCGTAGAGGACGTTGAGGAAGTCCGACGGTGCGGGATAGTCGGCGTACCAGTCGGTCACGCTGATCTGGACGTTGTTGTTGGTGTTCTGGATATAGGTGAACTGGATGTTGTGCGACACGAGCTTGAGGCTCGCGTCGTAGCCGAGGTCGCGCAGCACGCCCTGCATGTAGGTGGCGATGGCCTTGGGCACGTCCTTGTCGTCGCCGATCAGCGTCACCTTCTGGCCCTTGGTGCCCGACTCCTCGATCAACTGCCTGGCCTTGGCCAGGTCGGGCGCGGTCCAGGGCTTGCCGGGGCCGGCGTCCTTGGTGAAGGGGCAGTAGGCCTCGTAGCCGCCCATGCCGGCCGGCAGATGCTGGCACAGGGGCGAGGCCAGGTTCGCGCCGCCGAACAGCCCCACCAGCGCCTTGCGGTCGACCGCGTAGGCCAAAGCCTGCCGCGCCTTCTCGTTGTTGAAGGGCGGCAGGTTCACGTTCATCGGCACGTAATAATAGGCCGACAGCGTGTGGACCTTGACCTGCTTGGCGAATTTGGTGCCGAGCTCGCCCAGGCGGTCGCTCGGCGGGTCGTCGAAGGTCCAGTCGGCCTGCCCGTTCTCGACGGCGGTGAGGCCCGCCTGATCGTCGAGCCCGAAGTTGTAGTCCATCGCGTCCACGTAGCCGGCCGGCTGGGCATCGACGCTCCACTCCTTGAAGAAGGGGTTGCGGACGATCTTCATGCCGTGGTCGGGATCATAGCTCTGGACCATGTAGGCCCCCGTCGCGACGGGCGGGGTGGTGCCGAGGTCCTTGGGGGGCGTGTCGGCCGGCAGGATGACGGCGTGCGGCACGGACAGCTTGTCGAAGAACTCGGCGTCCGGATCCGTCAGGTGGAACGTCACCGTGCGGGCCTTGTCGTCCGCCACGACGCCGTCCTTCAGCGTGCAGGAGGCGCCGTCCTTGAGGCAGGCGTCCGCCCCCACGATGCCGTTGTAAAAGGAGCCGGCCGTCGGGCTCGACACCTTGAAGATGCGCTGGAACGATGCCACCACGTCGGCCGGGGTGACGTCCCTGCCGTTCGAGAACTTGACGCCCTCGCGCAACTTGAACGTGTAGGTCTTGCCGCCGTCCTCGGGCTTGGGCAGGGCCTCGGCGAGGTCGGGCACGATGGTGTTGCCGTCCGCGCC
The DNA here is from genome assembly GCA_964243135.1 of uncultured Lichenihabitans sp. Taxonomy (GTDB): domain Bacteria; phylum Pseudomonadota; class Alphaproteobacteria; order Rhizobiales; family Beijerinckiaceae; genus Lichenihabitans. The sequence goes on along the minus strand of CAXTFP010000156.1, from coordinate 2,497 downwards.
GTCCACCTTCTTGAAGGCCAGCAGGCCGTCGTTGGTGGACGCGTAGATCTGCCAGAACTCCTGCTCGTAGTTGATCTGCGGATCGATGGTCCCGGCCGAGCCGTGGGCGTTGAGCTTCATCGTGCCGCCGCCGTGCTGCTTCAGTAGCGCGTCACGGTCGGCCGCCGCCTGGGCGGCCGTGGCGGCGAGGCCCAGCGCCAGGGCACTCGTGGTCATCAATCGACTCAAACGCATGGGACATCCTTTGAGGGGACCGGGCCACGTCAAAACTTTGCCCAGAACTTAGTCATACTGCCCGAGAAACTCGCCGACCAACTCCATGCAGGCCCGGCGCTCCTCGACGTGGGGCATGTGGGACGAGTCAGGGAAGACCGTCCACCGCACGTCGGGGATGAGATCGGCGTAGGGCTGCACCGTGGCGGGCGTGGCTTCGTCGTGCTGGCCGGACAGTAGCAATGTCGGTGCCACGACCCGGTGCAGCCGTTCGACGACCGTCCAGTCGCGCAACGTCCCGACGACGTGGAACTCGTTGGGCCCGTTCATCGTGCCGTAGACTGTGGGGTCCGACGCCATGGCCTCGAAGGTGCGCGTCACCTCGGCGGGCCAGGGGTCGAGCCGGCAGACGTGGCGGCGATAGAACTCCCGCGTGGCCTCCTCGTATTCGGGATGGGCGGTGGTGCCCGCCACCTCGTGGCGCAGCAGCGCGGCCTGTACCTCGGGCGGCAGCATGAGGCGCAGGCGGTTGGCCTCCGCCACCCACAGCGCCATCGAGGCCGGAGAATTGGCGATCACCAGCGCGCGCAGCCCCGGCGGGCGCCGCACCGCATGCTCGGCACCCAGCATGCCGCCCCAGGACTGGCCGAGGAGGTGATAGCGCGAGGCGATGCCGAGGTGGCCGAGCAGGTTGTCGAGTTCGGCGAGGAACAGGTCGACGGTCCAGAAGTCCGGCCCGCGGTCGGGCAGGTGGGTGGAGCGTCCGTTGCCGAGGTGGTCGTAGTGCACGACGGCGCGGCCGCCGGCCGCGAGGTCCTTGAAGCTGTCGACGTAGTCGTGGGTGCAGCCCGGCCCGCCATGCACGATCACCACGGGCGCGCGCTCCGCCGCGAAATCGCCCGTCACGCGGTACCAGGTTTCGAAGCCGCGGAACCCGGCCCTGCCCTCGACGACATCCATGCGGATCTCCCGACCGTCGGCCCCGCCGTCACATCCCGGACGGGTTGCCGGTGAAGCTGCGCGGCGCCGGGCTCAGCACCGTGGCGGCGCCGCCGCCGATCTGCAGCACCGCCAAGCCGCGCTCGTTGGGCCCGTCGGCGCGGAAGCGGAACACGCCGTCCGCCCCGTTGAAGCCCGAGGTGGCCGTGAGGGCATCCTGGCTGAAGTGCCCCGAACCCGGGGCGTGGGCCAGCGCGGCCGCGAGCGACACGGCGTCGTAGGAGAGCGTCGCGATGCGTGACGGGTCGGCGCCGAACTTGGCGCGGTAGCGGGTCGCGAAGCCCGCGAAGCCCGCGTTCTCGGGCGCCGCGAACCAGGCGCCCTGGAGCGCGGGCAGCTTCAGCACGCGCGGGTCCTGCCACAGGCCGGTGCCGAGGATCTGCACCTTGGTGCCGTCGATGCCGTCGGCGGTGAGCGCCGAGGCCACGGCCGGCATGTCGTCCGGCGCATCGGGGATGAACAGGGCGTCGATGCGGGGCAGGGCGGCCGCCATGCGAGCCACGGCCTCGGCCGGCGCGCCGGGCTTGTAGCGCTCGATCGCCTCCACCCGCACGCCGAGCCGGGCCGCCGCCTGCTGGTACTCGGCCAGGGCGACGTTGCCGTAGTCGTTCTCGGGCACGAGCGCGCCGAAGCTCTTCTTGCCGTGCGCCGCCGCGTAATCGACGATTCGGTCGACGTAGCCCTCGATCAGGAAGGACAGGAGATAGACGCCCTTCGTGGCCGAGGCCGTGTCGGTCGAGAAGCCGATCACGGGCCGGTCGGCCGCCTTGGCGACCTTGGCGGCCTCGCGCAGGTCCGCCGCGAAGAGCGGCCCGAGGATCAGCTCGGCGCCCTCGCCGACGGAAGCCTGGGCGGCGTCGCGCGCGCCGTCCGGGTTCGAGCGGTCGTCCTTGACCATCACGGTGAGGTCGTTGGTGCCGGCATCCGCGTAGGCGAGCTCGGCGGCGTTGCGCAGCGATTGGCCGACGCCCGAGGGCGTGCCGTTCTGCGTCAGCGGCAGGATCAGCGCCACCTTGACGGGGCCTGAGCCGATGGTGCCGGGCTGGGCGGCGCCGGGCAGGGGGCGCGACTGTACCGCCGTGGTGGGGGCCGACAGGGCCGCCTGCGGCGCGGCGCCGGCGCGGCGCCCGTCGCCGCCGATCTGGCCGCAGGCCGACAGCAGGGACGCCAGGGCGAGGACCGTCGCCGGGCCTCCGATGGAACGTGCCGACACCAAGCGCCTCTCCCCTCGGCCGTCCCGCGCGACCGGCGCGACGATAGCGGGCAGCCCCGCCGGGATCCGCCC
>CAXTFP010000155.1:0-7066 GCA_964243135.1 uncultured Lichenihabitans sp. | reverse complement strand
AAGGGCGTGCTGCCCGCCCGTCTCGGCGACACCCACCCGCGGCACCACGCCCGACACGTCGAGCCCCAGCCTTCCGGCCTGAGCGCGCGTGATCACCGTGCCGCGCAGGCCTTCCGCGACGAGCGAGGCCGCCAGCCCCGCCAGCAGACCCAGGGCCGAGAAGGCGCCGGCCAGCACCGCCAGCTTCGGCCGGCTCGGGCGCGCCGGGGGCAGGGCGGGCGAGGCGACGCGGATGTCGGTCGGCGTCAGCCCGCGCAGTTCGGAGAGCTGCTTCTGTCGGTCCAGGAGCTGCTCGTAGACCGCCCGGTCGGCGTGGGCCTCGCGCTCGATCTCGTCGAGCCTGACGCGGTCGCTCCCCTGCTGGCCGCTGTCGGACTGGGCCCGGCGCAGCTCGGCGTTCAGCGTCGCCACCCGTCCCGCGGCCTCCTGGGCGTCGCTCCGCGTGGAGGCGATCATCCGGCCCACCTCGGCCGCGATCTGCCGCTTCACGTCCGCCACCTGCGCTTTCAGACTCTGCACCTCCGGATAACGGTCGCCGTAAACCGACCTCTGGTCCGCGGTCTGCCGGGTCAGCCGGGCATAGTCCTGGCGCAGCGTCGACAGCACCGCCGTCTGCAGGGCGGCCGGAAGGGCGTCGGGCGCCGCGGCCCCTGCGGTCCTGATCTGGTCGGAGCGCGCCTTGGCCTCGGCGGCGCGCGACGTCGCCTGCACGAGCTGCTGGTTGAGCTCGGCGACGCGCCGCTCCTGCAGCGTCCCACCCGTCCCGGCATCCGTGAGGTTGAGCTTGGCCTTGAGGGTCGCCGCGGAGGCTTCGGCGGTGTGGAGCCGGTCGCGTAGCGCGTCGAGCTTCTCGTCGAGGAAGTCCGTGGCGTCCGCCGTCGAGCCCGAGCGCAGGTGCGCCTGGTCGTCCACCACCATGCCGGCGACGGTGTTGGCGAGGGAAGCGCAGCGCCCGGCGTCCCTGCCGGTCGCCGTGACGTCGATGACGTAGGTGGTGCCGCGCCGGGCGATCCTCACCCGGCTCCGCAGCTTGTCGATCGTGGCCGAGCGCCGCTCGCCGTCGGTGGCGCCCGGTGCGGCGTAATCCGGGTCCGTCAACAGCCCCAGGCGATCGACGACCCGCCCCAAGAAGCCGTCCGAATTGGCCACCTGCACCAAGCTCTCGATGGCGATGGCATCGGACCCGATGTTGGGCAGAACGTCGGGCGTCTGCGTGACCTTGGCGTCGCGTGGGTCGACGATGATCAGGGCGGTCGCCGCGTAGCCGTTGAGCAGCAGCAGGCAGGCGCCGACGCCCGCCAGCGCCACGGCCGCCGCGGTCGCCAGGATGCGCAGGAGGTTGCGGCGCAGAAACAGAAGGATGCGCCTGACGTCGAGGAGGCCCGCCGGCAGGCGCGGGCCGCTCCCCTCGTCCCACAGGTCCAGCACGGCCGGAAGCCGTCCGCCCCGGGCGGAGGCGGCCCGCTCGGGCGCGCTGAAGACGTGCTTGGTCATGGGTCGGCGATCCACCTTGAGCCCGTCGCGCTGGCGTGTGTCATGTTGCTGCTGACACACGCCAACTCCCAAATGCGAGCCTGTTTACAGGCTCTGGGAGTTTCAGCGCCGGTGCGCGTCGTCCGCGACGAGGCACGGCCCGACCCTCCGCCCCCCATAGATAAGCCGCGCCGCGTGCACGTCGGGTTAAAGACAGGGTCGCGCCGCCCGCGCGCGGGCGCCGTCGCGGTTAAGCCTTCACCTTGGATCGGCGCCGGTCGCGCGCCCCCGCGGCCGATCTGCCATCCTCGGGCGATGTTTGACGCCGCGACTCCCCTGTCCCGCCCCGCCGCGCGGTTCGGCCCGGCCGCGCTCCGCCGCGTCCGGCCGACGGCCGGCGCGGCCGTGGCGGACCAGCTCCTGATGACGGCCCTGGCCCTGGTGCTGACGGGCCTGCCGGTCGGGCTGAACTTCATCGGCCAGCCCCTGGCGGTGGGCGTCTGCCTCGCGTTAGCCATGCTGGTCGCCGCGCGGTTCGAGCGCGCCGTGCCGAACGTCCTGCTGATCTGCTTCACGTTCCAGGCCACCTTCGTGGCCTATGCCTCGGCCTACGTGGCCGAGGCCGGCAGCCTCGACGCGATGAAGAGCTACAACTTCGTCACGACCGTCGGCGTCTGGGCCGTCCTGGCGCTGCGCTTCGTCCACCGCTACCGCGACACCTCGCCCTTCGTCCGCCGCCTGACGGTGTTCAGCGGCGTCGCCCTCCTGGCGACCGGCTGCTACTTCGTGCCCGGGCTGGCCTTCGACGCGCGCGGCGCCACCATCTACCTGCGCAACATCGCCCTGCCGCTGATGCTGTTCCAGATCGCCGTGAACGTGGGATCGCGCCACCGCTTCGACCTCGGCACGGCGGTCGCGCTGCTGCTCGGGGCGATCCTGGCCTGCGGCTACGTCGAGCTGTTCTTCATCGAGGGCTGGCTCGACCTCACGCACGGCTGGAGCTACCTCGACCTCGGCTTCGCGTCGAGCCGGGAGAACCCGACCTACCTCCGCGACCTGAGGCAGGCGGGATCGGTGATCGTCAGCCCGGTCGACCTCCTGAGGACGCAGTTTCTCAACACGGGCTTCTTCGGCGACCTCGGGCTCTCGGTGATCCGCATCCAGGGTCCCAACTTCCACCCCATCAGCTTCGGCTACGTCATGGCGGCGCTCGGCGCCGTCGCGGCCGTGCAGGGGGCCTGGTGGCTCGTGCTGGCCGCCCTGCCCATCTTGGCGGTGGTGGGCGCCAAGGGCGCCATCGTGCTGCTCTTGGCGAGCCTCGCCTTCGTCGCGGCCGCGCGCCTCCGCCCGACCGCGCCGACCCTCTTGGGCTTCCTCCTCGCCCTGGCGGCCTATGCCGCGGTCGTGTTCCGCTCCGGGCTCGACAGCGGCGACTACCACGTGCTGGGGCTGCTCGGGGGGCTGGCCGGCTTCGCGGCCGATCCGCTCGGCCACACGCTGGGGCAGGGCGGCAACCTGTCGGTGAACTTCTCGGCCATCGACTTCCAGCAGTATCAGCGCGCCGGCGTCGCAGCCCTGGCGGTCGAGAGCGCCGTCGGCGTGCTGCTCTACCAGATGGGCCTGTGCGGCTTCGGGCTGCTGGCCTTCTACGGCTGGGTCGCCGGGACCTGCTGGCGGCTCTACCGCCGCTTCGGCGTTCCCGCCCTGTCGCTGTCGACCGGGATGATCGCCGTCACGCTGGTCAACGGGCTGTTCCAGGAGGAGGCGCTCTTCGCGCCCCTGGCGCTCGGCCTCGTGATGCTGCTCGTCGGCCTCACGCTGGGCGCGGTCGACCGCGCCGTGGTGCCGCTCCTGTCGCGGCCGGCCGTCCCGTGACGCGGCCCGTCAGCCGCCGAACCGTCCTGCCGCTCGTCGGGGCCGCGGCCCTGGCGGGAACGGCGTTCCCCGCCAGGGCCGGCGTGGCGGACGACCGGATCACGGCGCTGGCGCGGGGCTTCAACCTGCCCGACCTCGTGCCCGACACCGCTGCCCGATCGAACCTGCCGGCCCTGCTCGACGCGCTGCGGCGGGCCGGCTTCACGCATGTCCGCCTGCCGATGGGCGCCGACCACGTTGTCCCGCGTTTCGCCGGCGGGGCCGTGACGGCCGCAGCCCTCGACGACCTCGACGCCGCCCTCGATCTGCTGCTCGGCCGCGGCTACGCGGTCAGCGTCGACATGCACCCCGGGGAAGCGCTCGGCCGGCTGTACCGCCGCGATCCCGGGGCGGCCCTCGCGGCCGTGCTGGAGGGCTGGGCGGGCGTCGCGCGACGCATCCGTGCCCGCCCGCCTTCGCGCGTCTTCGCCGAACTCCTGAACGAGCCACCGACCGGCGACGACGTGTGGCGTCCCCAGGCCGAGGCCCTGGCGGCATCGCTTCGCGCGCTCCTGCCCGACAACACGCTGGTCGTCGGCCCGGCGCCCTTCCAGCGGGTCGAGGCGCTGGCGGGGTGGCGGCCGCTGGCGGACCGCAACGTCGTCTACGCCTGCCACTTCTACGACCCCATGCCCTTCACCCACCAGGGCGCGACCTGGGACGCGGGCGGCCCCTACAGGGTCTTCGCCGGCATCCCGTTCCCGGCCGCCCTGTCCGACCCCGCGGTGCGGCGGATCCTGCTGGGGCTGCAGGCCCGGGGCGAGCCCGAGGCCGCGCGAGACCTCGAAACCGCGCTGGCCGCGCCCTGGACCGTCGAGGCGGTCGGCCGCCAGTTCGCGCCCCTCGGCCGCTGGGCCCGGGCCCACGGCGTCCCGGTCCTGCTCAACGAGTTCGGGGTGCTGCGCCCCGCGGCGCCGCGCGCCGACCGCCTGCTGTGGCTCGCCACGGTGCGCCGCGCCGCCGAGGCGAACGGCCTGGGCTGGACCCACTGGGACTTCGACGAGGGCTTCGGCCTCGTCGTCGACGGCCGTCCCGACCTCGGCGTCGTGGATGCGCTGATGGGACGAGCGCCGCGCCGCGCAGGGTGAGCCTCACGAGGACGACGCCGCGAGGTCCCGCTCGACGTAGGCGACGAGGCGCTCGGCGGTCGCGATGGCGTCCGCGGCCTCGTCCACCGTCACGTCGGCGGCCGGCCCGACAGCGTAATCCGCGACGGTCTTCAGCTCGTAGGTCCGCGCCAGAAACCCGCGCAGGTCCGGCGGAAGCAGCGCGTCGTCCTTCTTCAGGCGCGCGAATTCCGAGTGGACGCCGTTGTGGGTTTTGACGACACGCCTGGCCCGTTCGAAGATCAACGCCTGTGCGGCATGGAAGCCGGCCAGATAGGCCGTACGGCCCGCGGCTTCGGCGAGGTCGACGCCGAGCATCTTATGAGCTTCGCCGAGGAGCCGATGAGCTTTCTGCAGGAAGACCGCGCTCTCGGGCATCACAGGTCTCGCCCCTGGAGACGGATGTCCCACATCAGCGGCGTGCGCTCGGCGTAGGCCTCCGCCGGATAGGGCAGGAGATCGAAGAACTCGCCCGTCTCGACCATGAGGTCGTACCGCAGATCGCCCATCCGGCGCCGCTCGGCCCGAGGGTCCGGCAGGCTCTTGAGGAAGACGGCGACGTCGTAGTCCGAGTCGGGACGGGCATCGCCCCGCGCCCGCGAGCCGAACAGAACGATCCGGTCGATGTTGTCGCCGTACAGCGCTTTCAGCGCCGTCTGCAGCCGGGTCAGGGGAGCGTCGAGGTCCATGGGGCCACCGCGGGGAGCGTCGCGGCCTCGAATGTAGCACGCGATCCGCCCCGCGTCGCCCGGATCGCAACCCTCCACGGCGCCCGCGCGTAGGCGGCGGACAGGCCGAGGGGATCACGACCATGCCATGGGAAGCCTTCACCGAGAGCGACGACGTCGACACCGGGACGATCCTGCACATCGACCGGGGCTACAGCGACGTGCCGCCCCAGCCCGCCCACCTCGTCACCATCACCAACCTCGCGTCGGGCAAGACCAAGACCGCCGAGGTCGTGTCGGCCAGCGCCGACCGGCTCGAACTGCGGGCCGACGACACCATCATCACCCTGAAGTCGTCCACGCAGGAAAGGACCAACATCCTCGACCGCGACGGCAAGTACTACGAGTCCTGGATCGTCCTCTGACGGCAGCTTGACGGCTGGAGCGGCCCGACCCGGAGGGCCGCGCCGGTTCCGGCCGCCGCAGGTCCCCCGTCGACGACCGGACACGTCCGCGGCCTGGACCCGCTCCACCCGTCAAACAGGGTCCGGATCCTCCCGAACTGTCGTCCCGGAAGCGGCCGAGGGCCGGAGGGCGTTCCGGCCGGCGAGCCCCGCGGCCATCACGCAGAGCAGCTCGAACGCCACGGTGGCGCCGGCCAGCGCCGTCAGGCCGGCGACGTCGAAGGGCGGCGCGACCTCGACCACGTCGGCCGCCACGATGTTCACGCCCGCGAGCAGGCGCAGCATCCCCTGCGCTTCGCGGGTGGTGAAGCCGCCGATCTCGGGGGTGCCGGTCCCCGGCGCCATCGACGGGTCGATCGCGTCGATGTCGAAGCTCACGTAGGTCGGGCCTCCGCCCGCGATGCGCCGGGCCTCCGCCATGATCTCGACGGGGCCGCGCGCCACGAACTCCTCCATGTAGACCACGCGGACGCCCTGCCGGCGCGCCCAGTCGTGTTCGCCGGGGTCGTAGATCGAGCCGCGGATGCCGATCTGCACCGCGCGCCGGGGGTCCAGCAGCCCTTCCTCGATGGCGCGGCGGAACGGCGTGCCGTGGGTGTAGGGGTTGTCGCCGAAATAGCTGTCGTTGGTGTCTGAATGGGCGTCGAAGTGGATCAGGCCGACCGGGCCGGCCGCGGCGACGGCCCGCAGGGCCGGCAGCGTGGTGAGGTGATCGCCGCCGATGCCCAGCGGGAGAGCGCCCGCCGCCGCCACGGCCGCGACCCCGCGCTCGATGCGCTTCAGGCCGTCGTGGAGGTCGATCGGGTTCACCGGCAGGTCGCCGATGTCGGCGACGTTCGCGATGGCGAAGGGCTCCGTGCCGGACACGTGATGCGCGCGGCGCATCAGGCTCGACTGGCTGCGCACCTCGCGCGGCCCGTGCCGGGCCCCCGCCCGGTTGGTCGTGCCCCCGTCCCAGGGGATGCCGTAGATGGCGATATCGAGCCCCTCGGCCGTGGGAACGAAGGGCAGGCGCATGAAGGTCGCGAGGCCGGCGTAGCGCGGCACGAGCGCGGCATCGACCGGCTGGTGGGGGACGTGGCGGTCACTCATCGGGAGGCTCCTGGCGGACGGCGGCTTCGAACGCCGTCGTCCGGCGGCCGTCGATCACCTTCCATCTCGACACCCGGCATCACCGTTGGCACTCGGCGCAGAAGAAGGTGGAACGGCCGCCCTGCGCGATGCGGCCGATGAGCCCGCGGCAGCCGGGGTTGGGGCAGGCCTCGCCCTCGCGGTCGTAGGCCCGGAACCCGTGCTGGAAGGTGCCGAGCTCGCCGTCGGTGTGGCGGTAGTCCTTGAGGGTCGAGCCGCCCGCCGCCACGGCCTCGTCGAGCACCGCCCGGATCGCGGCCGCGAGCCGCTTCGCGCCCGCGGTCGGGGCGCCGTCGGCGCGGGCCAGCGT
>CAXTFP010000154.1:0-7093 GCA_964243135.1 uncultured Lichenihabitans sp. | reverse complement strand
GCCGGGCGCCACGGCTCGGCCACCCGCAGCGCCAGGGCGCCCACCGCGACCCCGAGGCCGAAGCTGACCTGCTGGAGCATGTTGAACAGCGTATTGGCGGCGCCCATCCCGGCGGGCGCGATCTCCGCGAAGGCCAGCGTGTTGACGGTCGTGAGCCCGAGGGAGCGCGTCATCCCAGCGAAGACCAGGGCCGCGAGGGTGAGGGGCAGCGGCGTGCCGGGCGCGAGCAGGGCCAGGAGCAGGATCGCCAGTGCCGCGAGGCCGCAGGTGCCGACCAGCACGCGCCGGAAGCCGTATCGCCGCAGCACCGCGCTCGTCATCGGCTTCATGGCGACGTTGCCCGCGAAGAGCACGAGCACCAGCAGGCCCGATCGGAAGGCGTCGAGCCCGAAGCCGACCTGGAACAGGAGCGGCAGCAGGAACGGCACGGCGCTGACCGCGATGCGGAACAGCGAGCCCCCGCCCATGCAGACCGCAAAGCTCGGCACGCCGAGCCCGTCGAGCGACAGGATGGGGGCCGGATGGCGCCCGAGGTGGCGCAGCGCCAGGGCGCCGAGGAGAACGGACGCCAGCGCGCAGACCGCGACCGCCGGCCAGTTCACGGCCTCGCGGCCCAGGAGCTCGACGGCCACCAGCGGGGCCAGCACCGCGAGGCCCACGAGGGCGAAGCCGGCCCGGTCGAAGCGCCGCGGCGCCTCGCCCCGCCCCGGCGGCACGACGCGCGCCGCCAGCCACAGGGCCGCGAGGCCGAGCGGCAGGTTGATGAGAAAGATCCAGCGCCAGGACGCGGCCGTGACGATGAAGCCGCCGAGCGGCGGCGCCACGATCGGCGCCGTCAGGGCCGGCCAGGTCAGGGTGGCGATGACCCGCATGAGGTCGGGCTTCGCGGTGGCCCGCAGCACCGCGAGACGGCCGACCGGCACCATCAAGGCCCCACCCGCGCCCTGGACGATGCGGGCCAGCGTGAAGCTCACGACGCCCGTGCTGAGCCCGCAGGCGACCGACGCCAGGGTGAAGACCGCGATGGCCGCGCAGAACACCCGCCGGGCGCCGAACCGCTCGGCCGCCCAGCCGCTGGCCGGCAGCAACAGGGCCAGCGTGAAGAGGTAGGCCGACACGCCCACCGACAGGTCGACGGGCCGCACGCGGAACGAGCCCGCCATGGCCGGCAGCGCGGTCGTGATCACCGTGCCGTCGAGGAACTCCATGAAGAAGGCCCCGGCGACGAGCAGCGGCAGCGTGCGGGGATGGGTGAGGAGCGGCATGGTCCCGGGACGGAGGGGGTTGGCGGGGCGCCGGCCGACCCATAGAGCACGCGGCGCGATCCCGGAAACGGGCGGCCTGAAGCCCTCCCCCCGTGTCGGCGGCGCGCCGGGCGTGCTACACCGCCGCATGGACGGGCCTTCGCCGATCATCGTCTTCGACACGGATTGTCTCCTGTGCAGCCGCATGGTGGCCTTCGTGCTGGGGCACGAGCGGGACCACGCGCTGCGCTTCGCGGGCGCCTGGTCGGACGAGGGCGCGGCGCTGGCGGCGCGGCACGGCTTCTCGCGCGCCGACCTCGACAAGACGTTCCTGGTCGTCGTCGGAGACCGGGCGCTGACGCGGTCCGACGCCGGCCTCGAGATCCTGCGCCACCTCCGCGCCCCGTGGCGCTGGCTCGCCCCCGGCCGCCTCGTGCCGCGCGCGCTGCGCGACGCCGCCTACGACGCCGTCGCGCGGCGGCGCTACCGCTGGTTCGGGCGCCGCGAGAACTGCACGGTGGTGCCGCCGGCCGAGCGGCACCGCTTCATCGGCGTGGCGGGCGGCGGCTCCAGGGCCTGAGCGGGCGGGGAGCCGGGATCGGCGCCCCCGTCTCGGCTTCGCCACGTGACCCCGCCATTTACACGGAGCCCTCGCCCATGATCGCCTCCCACCGCAACCTCGCCCTAGACATGCGCGCGGCCTGACGCCGCCCGTGTTCCACAGCGTCGTCCACTGCGATTGGAGCCTGCGGGCCGCAGGGCGCTGGATGGCCGAGGCGCGCGGCACCGGGGACGGGGGCTGGCACGCTTCCGGCCCGCGGATCGTGCCGGAGCCGGCGGCCTTCCTGGACGAGCTGTTCGCCGCGGCCGCCGCGGGGCCGGTGCTGGCGGCCTTCGACTTCCCCATCGGCCTGCCGGGCGGGTACGGCGCGCGCACGGGTCACGAGGACTTCCCCGCGCTGCTCGACGCGCTCGGCCGGGGCGAAGCGCCGGAGTTCTTCGAGGTCGCGGCCTCGCCCGGGGAGATTGGACCGCTCAGGCCCTTCTACCCGCATCGGCCCGGCGGCACGCGGCTGCGCCACCTGCTCGACGGCCACGGCGTCGCCGACGTCGCGGCCCTGACGCGCGCCTGCGAGCGCGGCGGGGCGGGCAGCAAGGCGGCCGGCTGCATGTTCTGGACGCTCGGGGCCAACCAGGTCGGCAAGGCGGCGCTGCACGGCTGGCGCCACGTGATCGTGCCGGCGCGGGCGCGGGGCGCGCGGCTCTGGCCCTTCGACGGCGACCTCGGCGACCTGGCAGACGGCGGCCTCGTCCTGGCCGAATCCTACCCCGGGGACGCCTACGGGCAGCTCGGCCTCCGGATCCGCGGCAAGCGCGACCGGGCCGCGCGGGCGGGGCTCGCGCAGCAGTTGCTCGGCTGGGCCGCGGAGCGGAACGTCGCGCTCGACCCGGCCCTGCGGGCGGCAATCCGCGACGGCTTCCCGCCGGGGGCCGGGTCCGACGACGGCTTCGACGCCGCCCTGGGCCTGCTCGCGGCCCTCGCCGTGGTGCGGGGCGAGCGCGCCGCTGGCCCGCCCGCCGACGCGCTCATGCGCGGCTGGGAGGGGTGGATCCTGGGCAAGCTGCCGGGGTCGGAGTGCCGAGGATCCGGCGGGCATCGCGCGCGTTGAGGCCCGGGGGGAGACGGCCGGCTCGGGTGGCGGGCGCGGCGGCCCCGACGCGAGCGGAGGGACCAGCATGCGCGCCGATACCAGAACAGCCATCCTGGCCTTCGGCCTCGCGGTCGCGACGGCCGCGATGCCCGCGGCGGGACATGCCCAGGCGGCCGCGCCCGCGCAGGACGCCGCCGCGGATGCCGCGCAGGTGCAGCAGATCGCCCTGACGCCCGCCCTCGTGGACCAGTTCATCGCCGCCAAGAAGGAGGTCGAGGCCGTGCTCGACACCCTGCCCGAGGGCACCGACCAGCCGGACCCCGCCACCCAGGCCAAGCTCGACGCGGCGGCCAAGAAGAACAAGTTCGACGGCTACAAGCAGTACGAGACAGTGGAGAACAACATCGGCATCGTCATGGCCGGCATGGACCCGGCCACGAAGCGCTACGTCGGGCCCGAGGCCGTCATCAAGAAGCAGATCGCCGACATCCAGGCCGACAAGAAGATCTCGGCCAAGGACAAGAAGGACACGGTCGACCAGCTCAACGCCGCCATGGCGACAGTGCCCAAGCTGCAATACCAGGGCAACGTCGACGTGGTGGCGAAGGACTTCGACAAGCTCAATGAGGCGATGCCGCAGGACTGAGGTCGCCGGCCTCCGCGGGACGCGGCGCGGAGGCGGCGTCGCGCCGGCTGCGGATCAGGGCGCGGCAGCGCTCGTCGGCCAGCTTCAAGCGCTGGCGCGCCAGCCGGCACTGCTTGCGGTACTCGACCCGGCCCAGGATCGAGCGCCGCTCCTCCGGCAGGCTCTTCCACCACGTCTCATTGCGGGACGCCGCGGACAGCTCCTGTTGCGTCCTGGTCCATTCGGCCTGCCAATCCATCGATCCGAGCTCCTTGCGATCTGTCTTCGGGGCCGAAGCCGCAAGGACGGGGCCAGGGGCCGGAAGCATCTCTCCGGGACCTTCGCGCGTTCGGATCGACCGACCACCGAGGACAGCACCATGGAGCTCGAAGACCACGACGCCGTCGCCAAGGCCTTCCACGACGCCGTCAACATGTCGCCCGCCGAGCTGGAGAAGTGGCTCGGCACGGAGGACAGCCGGGCGGTGGGCTGGACGCACGAGGGCGAGACGGAATCGGTCGGCCACCAGGCGGGCGCGCGCATCGTGGCGATCAAGCGGGCCAGGAAGGCCGACCTCACCGACGACGACTACGCCCACATGCGCAAGGTGGTGGGCTACGTGCACCGCCACATGGCCGAGCGGCCGAAGGGCGACGTCCGCGACACGCGCTGGCGCTATTCCCTGATGAACTGGGGGCACGATCCCCTGAAGGGATGAGCGGCGCCGGGCGGGACACAACGGGGCGGGGAGCCATGGATCGGGACGTCGGCGAGATCGGCGGCGCGTGCCACTGCGGCACGGTGCGGTTCCGCGTCCGCCTCCTGGACGGGCTGCGCAGCGCGCGCCGCTGCACGTGCTCCTACTGCCGCATGCGCGGCGCCGTCGCGGTCTCGGCGAAGCTGTCGGACATCGACGTCCTGGAGGGCACCGGGGCGCTGACGCTCTACCAGTTCAACACGATGACCGCGCAACACTTCTTCTGTTCGCGATGCGGGATCTACACCCACCACCGGCGCCGCTCGAACCCGGACCAGTGCGGGGTCAACGTCGCCTGCCTGGACGGCCTGAGCCCCTTCGACTTCGACGAAGTGCCGGTGAACGACGGCGTCTCCCACCCGTCCGACGGGGGGCAGCGGGCCGGCGGCGGCGTGGCGGGCGTCCTGAAGTTCATCCGCTGAGCGAGTCGATCTTTCCGGGCGATCAGGGCGTGGAGGAGGCCGGCGCGGCGAAGCACTTCAGCCCGACGCCGACCTCCTCCAGGGTCTGCCTGACCCTGCCCGCGATGGCGACGGCGGCCGGCGTGTCGCTGTGGACGCAGATCGAGTCGACCGCCGCGGGCAGGCTCCGGCCCGACACGGTCTCGATCGCGCCCGACGTCACCATGCGCAGGGTGCGGGCCGCGGCCTCGCCGGCGTCGTGGATCACCGAGCCGGGGAGCGAGCGCGACACGAGGTGGCCGTCCTCGGTATAGGCGCGGTCGGCGAAGATCTCGGACTTCACGGTCAGCCCCATGTCGCGGGCGATGCGATCCTGGTGGCCGAGCGCGATGGCGAGGCAGACGAGCCGGGGGTCGACGGCCTTGATGGCCCGCGTCACGGCGCCCGCCACCTCGGCGTCGGTCTGGGTCAGGTTGCCCAGGGCGCCGTGGGCCTTGACGTAGGTGATCGGGTGGCCCGCATAGGCCGACACGCCCAGGGCGGCGCCGATCTGGTAGGCCACGAGGCGCTCGATCTCCCCGGCCGAGCAGGGGATCACCCGCCGCCCGAAGCCCGTCAGGTCGGCGAAGCCGGGGTGGGCGCCGACCGCGACGCCCTTGGCCTTGGCGGTGCGGAAGGTTTCGGCCATGACGTCGGGGTCGCCGGCGTGGAACCCGCAGGCGACGTTGGCCGAGGTGACGATCCCGAGGATCGCGGCGTCGTCGCCGATCCGCCAGGGCCCGAACCCCTCCCCCATGTCGGAGTTGAGGTCGACGGTGAGGGGGGCTGTCGCGGTCATGGCGCTGGTCCTTCGGTGGTCTAGCCCGGCTGGAGCGGGCCCGCGTCACAGGATGGGGAAGAGCGGCGCCCCGTAGCCGACCAGGGCGCCCTCGGCTTCGAGGGGCGGGCCGATCAGGGCGTCGGCCTCGACCGTGACGGGGCGCAGGCAGGGGCCCGTTTCGACGAAGGCGACGACCTCGCCGGCCGCGACCCGGGCGGGGAAGCTCCGGTCCGCGTCGGGGACGGCGGCCGGGTGATGGAGGCGCAGGATGCCGAAGGCGGGCGCGGTGACGGCCCGGATGGCGGGGGGCGAGACCGCAGGCGGCGCGGCAGCCGCGGGGCTCCGATGCCCCATCCGCAGCTTGAGGCTCAACGCGCCGTCCGTCAGTTCGAGGACGGAGAGGCTGGAGGTTTCCAGGCGACGGACTAGCCTTTCGACGGTGTCAGGGCCGATCGTCGTGTCGCCGTCAAACGTCGCCGACGCCGGTGGATCGCGCCCTTCTCCCCTTAGGGGAGAAGGGCGGGCGACCTCCGACGTTCGAGGGATGGTAGAGCTTCGGCTCACGTCCGGCAGGCCCTCCGCCAAGAGCCTCTCCAAGTGGTGGATATTCACGCCCCCGGCCACGAACCCCTCGTCCTCCATCAGGACGCGGTGCAGGGGAACCGTGGTGGCGATGCCCTCGACGCCGATCTCCGACAGGGCGCCCCGCATGCGGGCCAGCGCTTCCCCGCGCGTCGCGCCGTGGGCCAGGAGCTTGGCGACGAGCGAGTCGTAATGCGGGGGGACCACGTAGCCGTCGTAGAGGTGCGAGTCGACGCGGATCCCGGGGCCGCCCGGCGCCGTCCATCGGGCCACGCGCCCCGGCGAGGGCGCGAAGGTGAAGGGATGCTCGGCGTTGATGCGGCACTCGACGGCGTGGCCGTCGAGCCGGACGTCCTCCTGGCCGAAGCCCAGGGCCTCGCCCCGGGCGATGCGGAGCTGTTCCCGGACGATGTCGATGCCCGTGACGAGTTCGGTGACGGGATGCTCGACCTGGACGCGCGTGTTCATCTCGATGAAGTGGAACCGCCCGTCCTCGTACAAGAACTCGAAGGTGCCGGCCCCGACGTAGCCGATGGCCCGGCAGGCCTCGGCGCAGCGCTGGCCGATCTCCGCCACCGCGCCGCGGTCGAGGCCGGGGGCCGGGGCCTCCTCGATCAGCTTCTGGTGGCGCCGCTGCATCGAGCAGTCGCGCTCGCCGAGCCACACGGCGCCGCCGTGGCGGTCCGCCAGCACCTGGATCTCGACGTGGCGCGGGCGCTGGAGGAAGCGCTCGGCGTAGACGTCCGCGTTGTTGAAGGCGCGGGCCGCCTCCTCGCGCGTGGTGGCCACGGCCTCGCGCAGGTCCTCCGGCCTGCGCACGACGCGCATGCCCCGGCCCCCGCCGCCGCCGGACGCCTTGACGATCAGCGGATAGCCCACCTCGGCCGCCAGCGCGGCCACCGCCGCGGGATCCTCGGGCAGCGCCCCGTCGGATCCCGGGACGCAGGGCACGCCGGCCGCCCGCATGGCGCGCTTCGCCAACACCTTGTCGCCCATCAGCCGGATCGCGGCC
>CAXTFP010000153.1:5583-7104 GCA_964243135.1 uncultured Lichenihabitans sp. | reverse complement strand
CTGGCCGACGATCTCGGTCAGCGACACGCCGAGCCGGGCCTCGTCCTCGGCCATCACGGTCATGTCGCCCCGCGCGATCACCCGGCCGTTGACCACGATGTCGACCGGCTGGCCGACGCGGTGGTCGAGCGGGATCACGGCGCCGCGGCCAAGCTTCATCAGGCTCGACACCGGCATGCTGGTCCCGCCGAGCACCACCTGCACGGACAGCGGGATGTCCAGGAGGGCGCCGAAATGGGGGGCCGGATCTGGGAGCGAATCGGCTTCGTCGAACGACATCGTGGGGGAGCCTCGGCTTCGGGGCGGAGGGGGCGCCGTGCCCCATGCCTGCCCGATCAAGCTAGGCCGCCATCCTTGCGCGAGGGTCGCACCGCCGGGGCGGCGTCACCGGACGAGGTGCGCGGCGATCTCGCAGGCCTTGGCGGTCGGTCGGCCGGTGCCGTCGACCAGGCCCGGCTTGGCCATCCAGACCACGATCCCCGCGACCCCGCCGGCGACCGCCTGGTCCATCCCCGGCAGGCCTTCGGCCTGCCCGCGCGCCCAGCCGGCCGGGTTCTCGGAGGACCAGACCGGGCGCCCCCCGGCCGACGTGACGAGCCGCGCCCAGTTGTCGGCCGTGGCGCTGCCGTCGCGGTCGGCGTTGTGCGAGCCCACGATGTCGAACAGCGCCGCTACGCCGGGGTCGCGCCCGAGGCTCTGGACGGTGCGGGCGACGTGCTGCCGGTCCGGGCCCATCAGCAGCATGGAGCCCGCGAGCCTGGGGCGCAGCGCCGCCACGATCGCGGCGATGCGGCGGTCGTCCAGCGCGGCCTCGTTGAAGGGCGACAGCACGTCGGGCCGGAACTCCGCCGCATAGGCCGCGAGCCAGGACGCGTAGCGCTCGTCCGACCAGCCCGAGAACGCCCGGGTGCCGACCGACAGCGGGCTCGCGTAGATCAGGAGCCCGAGCGAGCGGGCGTAGTCGTAGACGTCGGCGTAGAGCGGCGGGTAGTCGGCCCGGCCCGCGTAGGCCGGCACGATCGGCAGCCGCACGCCGTTGACCCCAGCGGCCCGGGCGAGGCCGTCCAGCACCGCGCGGTAGTTGGTGCGCGTCAGCGCGGTCGCCGGCCCGTAGAGCTCATGCTCGGGGAACGACGTTTTAAGGTCGGCCACGTAGCGCGTCACCTGCCCGGCGTAGCGGCCGGGGGCCGCCGGGGGACAGGGCGCCTGCGCGGCCGCCGGGTCGACGCCGGCCGCGAGCAGGTCGAGGCCGAGGGCCGCGGCGGCGACCCGGCGCTTGAGGCGCATCAGGGGCACGGATCCCTCCCTCACATCAGCGACAGAGCCATGGCGGCGTCGCCCTGCCCCAGCACGTCGAAGACGATCGGGTCGATGCCGCCCCGCACCAGGAGGTCGGTCACGCCGCGGCGTCGCGCGCGGTAGTCCTCGGCGGCGGCGGCGCGCTCCGCTTCGAGCGCCTCGGGGGCGATGTCGATCCTGGCGCCGAGGCAGGTTTCGAGGCGGGTGAGCCAGTCGGGGCCG
>CAXTFP010000153.1:0-5573 GCA_964243135.1 uncultured Lichenihabitans sp. | reverse complement strand
ATGCGCCGGGGATCGAATTTCTGCGCCCAGCCCTTCGGCCGCGCGCCGGCGGCGGCCGCGAAGCGGCGCTCCGCCGCGGCGCCGTGCTGCTGGAAGCTCTTCAGGAACACGCGAAAGCGGTTGGCCGCTGCCTCGGGCGGGACTTCGGCGAGGGCATCCGCGTCGAAGGTCGCGTGAATCGCGGGATGCGGCCCCAGCAGCGCCTCGGAGAAAGCCACGAGCGGGTCGCCGCCGAGCTGCGCCAGGCGGATGTCGGGCCGCTCGGCGATGGCCTCGGCGACGGGGCCGCCCTGCTCCCAGCGCAGCAGGAAGGCCGACAGGCGCTCGGGCTCGGCCCGCACCACGTCGGTGAGAAAGTCCAGACCCGACATGTTGCGCATCTCGACGTCGCCCTCGCCGTAGCTGGCGAAGGCCGCGGCGCGCCCCGCGAACTCGATGGCCGTCGGGTGGAACAATTGCCCGTGCAGCCGCACGCCCGCGGCCCGCGACAGGACCCTGTGGACGAAGCCGAGTTCCGCCGTGCTGGTGCCGACCACGGCGAGGCAGGGCTTCGCCACGCGGCGGCGCGCCCCGCCCCAGCCCTGCCCCGCGCCGCCCGCCAGCGGCTGGTTCGGCGGCCCGTCGCGGTAGGCGAGGCGCCAGTCGTCGTATTCGGTGGAGCGCAGGCCGACGTCCTCATCCACGAAGGGTTTGGCCTCCCGCTCCCCGGTCCAGTAGGGGTCGAGCAGGTCGCGCAGCCCCATGTCGTGCGTGGACAGCTTGCGCGCCATGAAGAAGCGCTGGCGCGTGAGGTAGTCGAGGTGGTCCGCGTGGTACACCACGGGGTAGCCGTAGTCGGTGAACTGGTAGAGCGTCAGCGGGCAGCCGATGATGCGGTGGTCAGGGACGACCTGGCGCACCAGCGTCTGGAAGAACAGCTCGTCGGGGATCAGCGTGGTGCAGAAGAAGGCCAGCACGTCGGGCGCCCGCGCGAGTTCCATCACGGCCTTCAGCGTCGGCCAGCTCAGCACCCACCATTGCGAGCCGAGGTGGGGCACCATATCGCGCACGAAGCGGCGCTTCATCCCGAGCCGCCGCTGCAGGGCGAACAGGTTTTCGGTGAGCTGGGGCTTGTCGCGCCAGTTGAAGTACCACCGGTACTGATAGCGCTCGCGCTGCGGGCCGCTCTTCACCCAGCGGACCGTGTCGGAGGGCACGCTCTCGATGAACTCGTCGCCGCGGTTGCGGTCGAGAAAGGCTTCGAGGTGGGCCGCGTCGCGGATCGGGTAGTCGGCCGCGCTCATCAGGTAGACGTAGTCGGGCTCCCAGCCGGCCTCGGCCACGGCCTCAATGCAGTTCAGCGTCGCCTCGACGACCGACCACTCGCCCCAGCCGACCGTGACGCGGCGCGCGAAGCGCAGGCGGTCGCCGAGGTCCGACAGTTCGGCCCGCAGCGCGTCGAACTCCGCCTCGGGCACCTTGGCGTCGTAGTGGACGACGATGCGGTGTCCCGTCGCCGTCATGGTCCGGACGACGCGGGCGACGAGCGCCGAAGCGTTGTGGGCCAGCAGGGCGAACACGATCTGCAAGGGGGGCTCCGGGGTCACGCGAGGCGTCGAGAATGGCCGACCGCCCTATAACGCGATCGGAGCTTTCCTCACACCCGCCGCACGGTGCGGCGGCACCGGAGCGCAAGCCCTGCCGGCAACGTGCCGCACGCTCCTTGCATGGGGCAAAAAAGCCGTTGTGCGGCGACGCGTTTCCTGCAACCTAGATCTGTTCGAGATAGGACAGCGTTGCTGACCAAAATCAGGGCAACATCCCGCGTCTGACCGGTGGGATGGGCGGTTTCAAGGCAGATCCCCGCGGGATCGGCCGGGACCGGATCGGGAAGCGGGCACAGTCTTGCGCGCCCCGATGGCAGGAGGTGGGTTCGCCCCATCGTCTCGGGATCTTGAGGGAGCGTCGTTCCATGAGCATGGACGAAGGGAACACCATCGGCACCGCATCGCCCGCACGCGCAGCCCGCGCGGCCGAGGTCGCCGCGCGTCCGGCCGACGTGAAACCCATCCCCACCGTCATCGACCCCGGCCTGCCGCCCGCCCAGGGGCTCTACGACCCGCGCCGCGAGCACGACGCCTGCGGCGTGGGCTTCGTGGCCGACATGAAGAACCGCCGCTCGCACAAGATCGTGGCCATGGGCCTGCAGATCCTGGCCAACCTCGACCACCGCGGCGCGGTCGGCGCCGACCAGCACGCCGGCGACGGCTGCGGCATGCTGGTGCAGCTCCCGCACGCCTTCTTCGCCGCCGAGGCGGAGCGGCTCGGCTTCGCGCTGCCGCCCGCCGGCCAGTACGGTGTGGGCTTCCTGTTCCTGCCGCGCGACCCCGAGGGGCGCCGCATCGTCGAGGGCATCGTCGCCGAGGCGGTGGCGGCCGAGGGCCTCGTGCTGCTCGGCTGGCGCGACGTGCCGACCGACCCCTCCCTGCTCGGCGAAAGCGTCGTGGCGGGCGAGCCCGTCAGCCGGCAGGTGTTCGTCGGGCGGGGCGACGCGACGCCGGAGGGCGACGCCTTCGAGCGACGCCTTTACATCCTGCGCAAGGTCATCTCCGGCACCGTGCACCGGCTCGGCGACGCACGCACCTCGGGCTTCTACGCCGTGTCGACCTCGTCGCGCACGATCGTCTACAAGGGCCTGCTGCTCGTCACCCGCATCGGGCAGTACTACGGGGATCTCACGGACGAGCGCTTCACCTCGGCGCTGGCCCTGGTGCACCAGCGCTTCTCCACCAACACCTTCCCGTCCTGGTCGCTGTCCCATCCCTACCGGATGGTGGCGCACAACGGCGAGATCAACACGCTCCGCGGCAACGTCAACTGGATGGCGGCGCGGCAGGCCTCGGTGACGTCGAAGCTCTACGGGGAGGACATCCCCAAGCTTTGGCCCATCTCCTACGAGGGCCAGTCCGACACGGCCTGCTTCGACAACGCGCTCGAATTCCTGGTGCAGGGCGGCTATTCGCTGGCCCATGCCATGATGATGCTGATCCCCGAGGCCTGGGCCGGCAACCCGCTCATGGACGAGAGCCGCCGCGCCTTCTACGAGTACCACGCGGCCCTGATGGAGCCCTGGGACGGGCCGGCCGCGGTCGCCTTCACGGACGGCCGGCAGATCGGCGCCACGCTCGACCGCAACGGGCTCAGGCCGGCGCGCTACCTCGTGACGGACGACGACCTCGTGGTGCTGGCCTCCGAGATGGGCGTGCTGCCCATCCCCGAGGGGAGCATCGTCAAGAAGTGGCGCCTCCAGCCCGGCAAGATGCTGCTGGTCGACCTCGAACAGGGCCGCATCGTCTCGGACGACGAGATGAAGGCCGACCTCGCGGCCTCGCACCCCTATCGGTCCTGGCTCGACCAGACCCAGATCGTGCTAGAGAAGCTGCAGCCCGTCGAGGCCCGCGCGGCCCGCACGGACGTGTCGCTGTTGGACAAGCAGCAGGCCTACGGCTACACGCAGGAGGATCTGACGACGCTGCTCGCCCCCATGGCGGCCACTGGCCAGGAGGCCGTCGGCTCCATGGGCACGGACACGCCTATCTCGGCGCTGAGCGACAAGGCCAAGCTGCTCTACACCTACTTCAAGCAGAACTTCGCCCAGGTGACGAACCCGCCGATCGACCCGATCCGCGAGGAGCTCGTCATGAGCCTCGTGAGCTTCATCGGCCCGCGCCCCAACATCTTCGACCTCGAGGGCAACTGGAAGCGCAAGCGCCTCGAAGTGCGCCAGCCGATCCTGACCAACGACGACCTCGAGAAGATCCGCTGCATCTCGTATTTCGAGGACGCCTTCGACACGAAGACGCTCGACATCACCTATCCGGTGCGCGAGGGCGCGGCCGGCATGGAGCCGATGCTGAAGCGGCTCGCCGACCGGGCGGAGGGCGCCGTGCGCGGCGGCTACAACATCATCATCCTGTCGGACCGCATGATGGGGGCGGACCGCATCCCGGTGCCGGCGCTGCTCGCCACCGCGGCCGTGCACCACCACCTCATCCGCAAGGGGCTGCGCACCTCCGTGGGCCTCGTGGTCGAGACCGGCGAAGCGCGCGAGGTGCACCACTTCGCCTGCCTCGCGGGCTACGGCGCCGAGGCCATCAACCCCTACCTCGCCTTCGAGTCGCTGACGGCGCTGGCGTCCGAGTTCCCCGAGGAGGTCGATCAGGCCCACGCGGTGAAGAGCTACATCAAGTCGATCGACAAGGGCCTGCTCAAGGTCATGTCCAAGATGGGCATCTCGACCTACCAGTCCTATTGCGGCGCGCAGATCTTCGACGCCATCGGCCTGTCGACCGACTTCGTCGCGAGCTTCTTCACCGGCACCCACTCGATGATCGAGGGCGTCGGCCTGCCCGAGATCGCGGCCGAGACGGCCGAGCGCCACGCGCTGGCCTTCGGGGACGCCCCGATCTACCGCACCGCGCTCGACGTCGGCGGCGACTACAACTACCGGATCCGCGGCGAGACCCATTCCTGGACGCCCCAGTCGGTGTCGCTGCTCCAGCACGCGGTGCGGGGCAACAGCCGCAACAAGTACCGCGCCTATGCCGAGCTGCTGAACGAGCAGGACGAGAAGCTGCTGACGATCCGCGGCCTGTTTCGCCTCAAGGGCGCGGCCGAGGACGGCCGCGCGCCCGTGCCCTTAGAGGAGGTCGAGGAGGCCGCCTCCATCGTGCGGCGCTTCTCGACGGGGGCCATGTCGTACGGCTCGATCTCGCGCGAGGCCCACACCACGCTGGCCATCGCGATGAACCGGATCGGCGGCAAGTCCAACACCGGCGAGGGCGGCGAGGAGTCGGACCGCTTCAAGCCGATGCCCAACGGCGACTCCATGCGCTCGGCCATCAAGCAGGTGGCGTCGGGGCGCTTCGGCGTGACGACCGAGTACCTCGTCAACGCCGACATGATGCAGATCAAGATGGCCCAGGGCGCCAAGCCCGGCGAGGGCGGGCAGTTGCCCGGCCACAAGGTCGACGCCATCATCGCCAAGGTCCGACACTCGACGCCGGGCGTCGGGCTGATCTCGCCCCCGCCGCACCACGACATCTACTCGATCGAGGATCTGGCGCAGCTCATCTACGACCTGAAGAACGTCAACCCCGACGGGCTCGTGTCGGTGAAGCTCGTGTCCGAGATCGGCGTCGGCACGGTCGCGGCCGGCGTGTCCAAGGGGCGGGCCGACCACGTCACCGTGTCGGGCTTCGAGGGCGGCACGGGCGCGGCCCCGCTGACCTCCATCAAGCACGCCGGTTCGCCCTGGGAGATCGGCTTGGCCGAGACGCACCAGACGCTGGTCATCAACAAGCTGCGCTCGCGCATCGCCGTCCAGGTCGACGGGGGCCTGCGCACGGGCCGCGACGTGGTGGTGGGGGCGCTGCTTGGCGCCGACCAGTTCGGCTTCGCCACGGCGCCGCTGGTGGCGGCCGGCTGCATCATGATGCGCAAGTGCCACCTGAACACCTGCCCGGTCGGGGTGGCGACGCAGGACCCGGTGCTGCGCAAGCGCTTCGTGGGCCTGCCCGAGCACGTCATCAACT
>CAXTFP010000152.1:0-7116 GCA_964243135.1 uncultured Lichenihabitans sp. | reverse complement strand
GAGCGCCTCGTGGCCGGGGCCGGTCGACAGGTAGATCAGGCAGGTGAACTTCTTCACGCCGAGGTCGGTGTGGGGCTCCAGCCAGAAGCCGTCGATGTCCTGCGCGTATTCGAGGCGCAGGAGAGTGCCGTCGAGCGGCGCATCGAAGGTCCGGGCGAAGGCCGTGACGACGTCGCTCGCCTGCAGGGCCTCGGCCACCCGCCCCATCACCGGGAACTGGGCGTTGGTGGGGACGTCGAAGTAGCGGCGCGTGTCGTTGTGCAGCTCGCGCTTGCCCGACACGCCGCCGAGGCCGGGAGCCTTGAAGGGGAGGTCGGCGAGCTCGTCCGCCACCGCGGCCGGGAACAGGCCGTCGACGAGGTGATGCCGGTAGGGCGCGTCGAAGCTGCGCCGCGCCGCGAGGCTGGCCAGCACCGCGGCCTTGATGTCCTCGACGCTCGCGGGCTCGGGGTGAATCCCGCTGCGGGCCGCGCTGCTTGCTGCCATGGTGCTGTCTCGTGATCGGGCCGTCCGCGGGCGCGGACCGCCGAGGGGAGGGTGGTGCGGGCCCTCCCGGGGGCGCCGCACCGGCGGCGCGCAACCTAGGGCCGGCGCCCCGGCATCGCAAGCGAGGCTCGGCCCGGCCAGCGCTTCTCAACGGTAGCTTCCTCGGCATCTCATCGCACGGTCCGAGCTTCGATGTGGGAGGCCGGCTTGGCGGTGAGCGGGACGTCGCCGCCGGCCGCCGCCATGCGTCGGCGACCGGCTGACGGGCGAACAGACCGTCGCCGAGGTGGATCGGCCGCGCGCCCTTCACGCGACCCGCGTGGGTCGCGGGCCAGCGCCGGGCGGCGGCCTTGCGCTCGCAGCCCTGCTTCTCGGCGCCGTCCTGGGAGGCGATGATCCCACCGTCAGCCTGCCGACCCAGGTGGCTTGACCGTCCCGGCCCCAGCCGGTGGACCCAGGTCGCTCCTTCAAGAGCTACATCGCCCCTTGGGACACGGTCGGCCCGCACGCCGGCTGGAGCAAAGGTCGTCGCGGCGCACCTCGCCCATCACGTCCGGACGCACGTCCCTGAGGTGGATGTGAGTGATACGGTCGCCGAACCATTCGATCGTCCAACAGTGAAAGAAGTGTCCGACAGGCCGTCTGCCTCGGATGGGCAAGGACGATCGCGGGCCGACGCCCGATCGACGTCTTTCGCGTGCCCGTGGCGTCCGGAACGGGACCCGTGTCGCAAGGGATGCGAACCGCTGCAGCAGTTGCGGCTCTGGAATGTTTTGTTCACTATTGTTCATAACGAGCCCCGGATGTGACTGGCGGTCGGCGTTCCGGATGATCCCTCGCGGGAGCCGATCGCTGACGTCGACCGTCGGGGACGCATCTGCCGCAACGTGCAGGATGTGGGACGAAACGATGAGGCTCAAGTCTTTGATGGGCGTGGCTTTGGTCGCGTGGACCTCTGGCCAGCCCATGGCCGAGACGACTTTGACCATGCGCAGGGTCAACAACAACGA
Organism: uncultured Lichenihabitans sp.; assembly: GCA_964243135.1. Classification (GTDB taxonomy): domain Bacteria; phylum Pseudomonadota; class Alphaproteobacteria; order Rhizobiales; family Beijerinckiaceae; genus Lichenihabitans. Next base: position 5,620 of record CAXTFP010000152.1, on the reverse strand, counting down.
CATCATCACGATGCAGAAGCTGTCCAGCAGGTTCGAGCAGACTCGCCCCGATATCAAGCTGAGATGGGTCGTCCTGGAAGAGAACATCCTTCCATCGCGCTTGACCACGGACATCGCGACGATCAGCCTGTTCGAGGCGCCCATGTGGGGTCAGCGCGGGTGGTTGTCGTCGTTCGATGACGCGCCGGCGAGCTACGGGATGTCCGACCTGCTCCAGTCGGTGAAGGATGTGAACAGGCGTGGAGTTTTGCCTTCCTTGTGAGGGGGGGATCGGCGTCCAACTTTGACCTTCTCGGGTGCATCGCGAGCAAGCTGCACGTCCTTGTTGCGGGACGGGCGGCGGCCGTCGAAACCCGCCCGCCGGATCACCTCTTCAGGGCGGCGAGCGCATGCAGGGCGTCACGGTTGGACCGCTCCTCACCGAGGCGACGGTACACCGCGTATAATGCGTCGTAGTTTTCCGCCGTACCGGCGTCGGGCTCGTAGACGAGGTGGTCCGTTTCGCCGTAACGCCGTCCACCCTCGTCGTAATCCGCCACGATTCCGGATGCCACGGCCCCATGTATGGCCGCACCCACGGCCGTCAGGTGCTCACGCTGGGGGACATGCACCTCCCGGCCCAGGATGTCCGCCATGAGCTGCATCAGCAGCGGGCTCTTCAACGACAGTCCCGAGGTCATGATGACGCGATCGACCGGCGCACCACCGACGGTGAGGAGTTCGACCGTCCGCCGCGCGCCGAAGCAGAGGGCTTCGAGCAGCGCCCGGTAGAGCTCGGCGGCCGTGGTGCGCAGAGTGAGACCGGCGATCAACCCGCTGAGGTGCGCGTCGCCGTGGGGCACGCGATTGCCGTTGAACCAGTCCAGGGCAACGAGACCGGCTGCACCCGGCTTTGCGGCGCGAGCCGCCGCGTCGTAGGATGCGAAGCTTTCCGCGGCGCTCCCGCCCCGGGGAAACTCCCGCACGAACCAGGCGAGCGTGTCGCCGAAGCCGGCCTGTCCCGCTTCGAAGCAGCGGAGCCCGCGTATGGTGGCGTCCGACGCTACCCCCTCGATGCCCGCCGGAAGCGGTCGCGCCACGTCGTCGAGCAGGAGATAGACCGCCGATGTGCCGAGGGCTCCGACGAGCGTCCCCGGCTTGGTTCCGCCGACGGCGGGCATCACGGCGTGCGAGTCGATCACCGCCACGGCCACGACCGCGTCCCCGAGGATCCCGGTCCGCTCCCGCCACCCGGGCGACAGACGCCCGGCAGGTGAGCCGACCGGTGCGGGACGGCCGAGTTTGGCCTCCAGTCCCGCGACCAGCCCTTCGGGATATCCCCGCCCCGGGTCGTACTGAGCCTTGAAGGTGGCGAACGCGTAGGACCTCCGCTCCTCGCCGGTGAGGTTCCACACCAGCCAGTCGCCGGCCTCGATGAATTTGTCCGCCTCGGCCCAAAGCTCGGGCGCGGCATCGGCGAGTTCCGCCGCCTTGGCGGTCAGGCTGTTGGCGGACAGCTTGCCGCCGCAGTCGTCGAGGAACGACCCGCCCCCCACCGTGATGCGGTCGGCCCACGGCTGCGCCGCGGCGTGCTTCCAAAGTTTGACGTAGGCGTGGGGTCGATCGGGGTGAAGGGTCGAGAGCGGCGTGCCGTCCCCTCGCGTCGGCAACGGCGAACTCGCCGTGAACCCGATGCCGATCGCCGCCACGGCCCTGCCGCGGCCCAGGGCATCGAGCACCGCGGCTGCGGCTTCGACGTAGTCGGACGCGTCCTGGAGCGCCCAAAACGCGGGCAGCCCGATGCCGTCGGCGAGTGCCTCCGACAGGGTCCCGCGCCGGTACGGGTAGGTGTGGCTCGCTTCGACCCGTCCCGTTCCGACCTCGACGAGGACGCCCCGGGCGGATTCGCTGCCGTAGTCGAGGCCGATGAGGTATTCCGAGGTCATTCCCGTTTCGTCCCGCGAGTGTGCGTCAGACCGCGGCGGCCCTGGCCGAGCGGCCCCGTCGTCGTCTGGACGCCCGGCGCGTACCCGCATTCCGGGTGCTCGGGAGTCCGCCTACCGAGCTGGCGGAAGCGCCTCAGGTCGTCGAGCGACAGGTCGTAGCCGGTGAGGTGAAGGAGGCTGTAGATCAGCATCGAGCCGTGGCCGTTGCTCATCACGAAGCGGTCGCGGTTGACCCATTCCGGGTTTCCCGGATTGTGGCGCAGGTGGCGGTGCCACAGTCCGACCGCGACCTCGGCCATTCCCATCGGCATCCCGGGGTGCCCGGACCTGGCTGCTTCGACGGCGTCCATCGTGAGGGCGCGGATCGCATTGGCCAGGAGACGGGCTTCGATGGGCTAGGGCGACGTCGGGATCATGGTGGACGCTCCTGTGTTGGATCGTGCCGGAGAGCGACACGGGGGGAGGGGGCCGAAACGCGTCCTGCCGGGTCACGTCGTCCATAGGCGAGCACGGGGCGCCCCCAGCCACTTGGCCGTCCGAGACGGTCGATCGGCCTCGAACGAGCGCGGCTCGCCCCGGGGCCGCGGCGGTGGTAGCTCAGCTTTCGCGAGTGCGTCAATTTCAAGATCGACCTCTCATGTCTGAAATCAATCATAATGTGAGTTCCGAGGACGAAGAGAGGAGGGCGAGGATCTCCGGGCCTGCCGTGGCCGAACATGTGTCCGATCTGAGTGCCGGCGCGGTCCTGGCCCTGGTGGCGACGGGCGAGCTAAGTCCCGGTCCGAACTCCTCGAAACCTTGGGATGGTCTCGGGCCACCGTGACCCAGCGCCTCGCGTTCCTGCTGTCGTCAAGACTGCTCGAGGAGGCGGCGGAAACGCTGCCGAGCGGGGGGACGGCCGTCCCGCATCTTTCGTATGAACGTGGGGTTCGGCGTCGTCCTCGCGGCCGACGTCGGAGAAAGGAGCATATGCCTCGCCGTCACCGACCTCCTGCTGCGGGTGCTCGCGGAGATGACGTTGGACACGGACGTCGGCCGTGGCCCGGCCGCCGTCCTGGCAGCGATCGCCCAGGCCTTCGACACCCTGCTCGACGGAGTGGGGCGCGGCCCGGAGGAGGTGGTCGGCATCGGCATGAGCCTGCCGGCCCCGGTGGACTTCGCCGCGGGTCGCGTCGTCGGCCCGTCCGTGATGCGCGGGTGGGACGACTTCGACATCCGGGGATGGATGAGGAACCGGTTCGACGCCCCCACCCTCGTCGAGAACGACGTCAACGTCCTGACCCTGGCCGAGGCCCATCGCTTCTGACCGGACGCGTCGCAGCTCTTCTATGTCAAGGTGGGAACGGGGATCGGCAGCGGCATCGTCGCCGACGAGCGCATCTACCGTGGTGCCCAGGGTGCGGCGGGCGACATCGGGCACCTCCAGATGCCGGGCACGGCGGGGCTCCTCTGTCGATGTGGCAAGCTCGGATGCGTCGAGGCCTCGGCGAGCGGCTGGTCGATGGCTCGCGACCTGAGGGCCATCGGACTGGAGGTGCAGGACGCGCGAGGTGTTCTCGCGTTGATCGAGGCCAACCAGCCCAACGCCATCAACCTCGTCCGCGCGGCGGGCCGCATCGTCGGCGAGGTCACGGCGAGCGTGGTGAGCGTGCTGAACCCGAGCGTGATCGTGGTCGGCGGCACCCTGTCCAGGGCGAGCGACCACCTCCTGTCCGGGATTCGCGAACTCATCTACCAGAGGTCTCTTCGCCTCGCGACGCGGGACCTCGCCGTGGTGGCCGCGCGCTCCGGCGACGAGGCGAACATCATCGGCGCCGCGACGCTCGTGCTGGAGAGTTCGATGAGCCCGGGCGCCGTCGACCGCGTCATCGCCCGGCATGCCACCGGCGCGAAGCGCGGCTCGCCGAAGGAGGCGACCGGAGGATGAGGACTCGACACTCATCGCGAAGGTGAGGAAGCGTTTGGCCGACCCTGCCGAGGCCGAAGCCCGAGAGCCATGCCTTTCGACATGTGACTCGGGGTAGGAAGCGCCTGCGCGTAGCCGCGTTCAGGACGCAGCGTAAGCTCCACGTTCGGCGGTAGCATGCGCGGTTTTTCCGGCGGCAAAGGGCACGGGTCGGAGGACTTCCGAGCCCAGAGGCCATCCATCGAAGCCAAGGTGCTGCCGACGCGTCGAAGGGGGTGGCTCCGAGGTCCCCAGGATCTGCCGATCGGCTTTCACCGTCGTGATGCAGCGGGGACGACAGGCGAAGGGCCGGGCATCGGTCACCATCGCAACGCCGACTGTTCTTCGGCGACATGGTTCGAGGTGAGCTTGCCACCCCATGCCCTGTCTTTCCGCTAGACGGATGCTCGTGAGGATACTTCCGGAAGGATGGCTCGACCCGGTCAGTCCTGAATGCGACCGGCCCGACCGCCCCGTCAGAACAGCCGGCCGCCGTCCGGCACGCCGAGGCCCGGGCCGACCAGCACCACCTCGCCGTCCCGATCGGGGAAGCCCAGCGTCAGCACCTCGGACATGAAGGGGCCGATCTGCCGCGGCTTGAAGTTCACCACGGCGCAGACTTGGCGCCCCACGAGAGCCGCGGGGTCGTAGTGGCGGGTGATCTGGGCCGAAGAGGTTTTGCGCCCGATGGCGGGGCCGAAGTCGATGACGAGCTTCAGCGCGGGCTTGCGGGCCTGCGGGAAGGGTTCGGCCTGCACGACCGTGCCGACCCGGACGTCGATGCGGCGGAAGTCGTCGTAGCCGACGACCTCCGCGACCGGTTCGGCCGGCTCCGTCACAGGGCCGGCCCGGTGTCGGCCCCGTCGAGCGGGTCCGGCCGCATCTTGGGCCTGCGGTCGCGCGACCGGCGACGGGCGTCCATCATGGCGCGGCCCATGATGCGCAGCGGCGACACGAGCCGGTCGAAGTCGTCGAGTCGCGCCACCCAGGTCTCGCCCTTCGACAGCTCCCGGTCGAGCGCCGCCATGGTGCGGGCCTGCCCGGGCTCGTCGTCCTCGAACCAGGCCTCCGTCACCCGGCGCCAGGCGACCGCCATGCCCTGGAGCTTGATGGCCGCCATGTTGCCCTCGACGTCGACGCCGGCGGCCGCCAGCATGAAGCGCATCGAGTTCACCACGACGCCGTTCAGCGCGGCGGCCGTCAGCGGTTCGCGCCGCACGCCCTCGGCGACGCCCTGCAGGCCGAGCTTGTAGGGCGCCATGGCGTCGAGGCGGCGCATCAGCACGTCGAACACCCGCTCGCGCGGGGCCTCGTCGGCCAGGGTTTCGCCCGTCTGGGCGAGCACGATGCCATCGATCTTGCGCGAGAAGCCGGCCAGCACGGCACCCTTGGACGGGAAGGCGTCGCGGAACTCGGCCAGGCTGACGCCGGCGCGGGTGGCGATGTCCGTCAGGCCGAAGTCGTCCCATTCGCGCTCGGCCGCGAGCTCCATCGTGGCCTCGATGATCCTGTCCTTGACGCTCGGCGCGGGCTGGGCGGGCTTGGGCGCGGGATCGAAGGCTGGGCCGCTGTCGGGCGTCATCTGCCATTCCCCATCGGCCGGCGCGGGGGCCCGTGGCCACGGCCGGCGCTTGTCACGGGGCGGGAACGCGCCATGCGGCCCGTGGGTCCCATCTGGGGAGGGCGCGGGCCGAATCCAAAGGTGGCGAATGCGCGCGAGACCGCCGCGGCGCCGTCAGCTCGAGAGTTC
>CAXTFP010000151.1:0-7185 GCA_964243135.1 uncultured Lichenihabitans sp. | reverse complement strand
GGCGCGCGGGCCGAGGTCGCGGCGCTGCGGCGGTCGGCCTCCTGGCGCGTCACGGCCCCGCTGCGGGCGGCGTCGCGCCTCGTGCGGGGTCGGCCGTGGCGGGGGTGACGGGGCGGCGCTTGCGGATCTGCCTCGTCGCGAGCGAGCTCTTGGGCGCCCACAAGAACGGCGGCATCGGCACCGCCACCACGCATCTCGCGCTGTTCATGGCGCGGTCCGGCCACGCGGTCACGATCGTGTACACGGGCGCTTACCTCATCGACTATGCCAGCCCCTGGATCGCCCGCTGCCGGGAGGCCGGCATCGCGCTGACGCGCCTCGACACGCGCGACGGCGAGATCTACCCGGCGTGGCTGCGCGAGAGTTCCATCCTCCACGATTACCTGCGCGGCTTCGCCTTCGACGCCATCCTGTTCCAGGACTGGGAAGGCAGCGCCTTCTGCAGCGTGGTGGCCAAGCGGGCCGGCCTCGCCTTCGCGGAGACCGCGCTCGCGGTCGTGGCCCATGGCCCGACGGCTTGGCTGCTCGACGCCAACCGCATCGTCATCCGCCATGAGGCCATGCTGGCCCAGCTCCACATGGAGCGGGTCGCCTTCGAGGGGGCCGACGCGGTCCTGTGCCCCTCGCGCCACATGCTGGACTGGCTCCTGCGCGCGGGACAGCCCTTCTCGGGCCGTGCCATCGCCATCCCGCTCTACCTGTGGTCGGACCCCGAGGGGGACCGGCGCCGCAGCCGGGCCTCGCCGATCGACCGCGTGCGGACGATCACCTTCTTCGGGCGGCTCGAGGAGCGCAAGGGCATCGCACTGTTCCTCGACGCGATCCTGTCCGAGCGGCTCGCCGCCCTGCCGTTCCGCGTCGTCTTCGTCGGCAAGCCGGCCTCGCACCACCCGGCGCAGATCGTGGCGGCCGCCGAGGCGCGCCGGCCCGGCTTCGGGGCGCGGCTGTCCTTCGAGACGGAGCTCGACTCCGACGAGGCGCAGGACTTCCTGGCCGAGCACGACTGCCTGGCCGTGATCCCGTCGCTGATCGACAACGCGCCCTGCGTGGTCTCGGAATGCCTGCGCCGCGGCATCCCCTTCGTGTCGACGGCGACGGGCGGCATCCCGGAGCTCGTCCACCCGGACGACGCCGCGCGCGTGCTGGTCGCGCCCGACGCCGCGGCGCTGGCTGGGCGGCTCGCCGAGATCCTGGGCGAACCCTTCGCGCCCGCGCGGGCGGCCCACGCGGAACCGGAGGTCGCGGCGCGATGGACCGCCTGGCTGGGCGATCTCGCGGCGGCCGGGAGCGGCGGGGCCGGCGTGCCGGGGCCGCGCGCCGAGGCGGACGATGACGGCCTCGCGGTGGTGCTGACCCACTACGAGCGGCCGAAGCTGGTGATGCAGGCGCTGGAATCCCTGGCCTGCCAGACCCGCACGGACTTCGACCTCGTGCTGGTCGACGACGGCAGCGCGAGCGCCGCGGCGCGGGCCGCCCTCGACACGATCGAGCGCCGCCGCTGGCCCTTCCGCTTGAAGCTGCTGCGCGGGCCCAACCGCTATCTCGGGGCCGCGCGCAACGCGGGCGTGCGGGCCACGGGGGCCGGGCGCATCATCTTCATGGACGACGACAATCTGGCGATCCCGACCCTGGTCGAGACGTTCGACGGCGCCATGACCGCGACGGGGGCCGACATCGTCACGTGCCAGTTGTCGGTGTTCCGCGACCCCGAGGCGGGACCGGACCCCGCCGACTTCGCCGCGGCCGAGCGATGGGGGTTTCCGGCCGGCCCGCTCGAACTCGGCCTGTCGCTCAACTGCTTCGGCGACGCGACGGGGATCTATCGGAGGGCGGTGTTCGAGCGCGTGGGATTCTTCCACGAGCGCCGCGGCGTCGGGCACGAGGACTGGCATCTCCACGCCCGGGCGGCCCTGGCCGGCCTCACGATCACCTCGCTGCCCGTATCGCTGTTCTGGTACAGGCGCGTGCCGACCGGGATGCTGATGTCGACCGACGCTTTCGCCAACAACAGGATCATCTGGGACGCCTATCGCGAGGCGGTCCCGGCGGGGCTGACCCGGCTGGTGGACCTGTCGATCCGCAACGACGTGGTCGGCCCATGATATCCAGAACATGAAGATGAAAAACTCTGGAGGGTCCTCGCCTCGATAGCTGTCTTCATGATGGTTTCCAAAGGGCTCGCCCTTTGGCGGGTTTCAGGGCAGAGCGCTGAAAAAGTCCGTTCGATGTTGTCCATCGGTCTTGCATGTCCCGGTGACTTCGCTGTGGATCCTTCAGGGCTCTGCCCTGAAACCCGCAAAAGGCCGAGGGCCTTTTGAAATCATTCTCATGAGCCGGTATCTGTGCTTTCCAACCTGCCGAGAGGCACCACACGCATGAGATCCATCCTCCTCGGCTCCGCCCTGCTCTTCGCGCTGCCCGCCCGCGCCGAGATCGTGCTGGACTGGCCCGTGGCCTGCCAGGTCGGCCAGACCTGCGAGATCCAGCACTACGTGGACCACGCCTCCGGCACCGAGGACGCCAAGGACTACCGCTGCGGCTCCGTCACCTACAAAGGCCACAACGGCACCGATATCCGTGTCCTCACCATGGCGGACGAGCGCCGGGGCGTGGACGTGCTGGCCGCCGCCGCGGGGCGGGTGCTGCGGACGCGCGACGGCATGGCGGACGTGTCGGTCGCCGTCACCGGCCACGATGCCGTGCGCGGCCGGGACTGCGGCAACGCCGTGGTGATCGCCCACGGCGAGGGCTTCGAGACGCAGTACTGCCACATGGCGCAGGGCAGCGTCGCCGTGAAGCCGGGCGACACCGTCTCGGCCGGCCAGGCGATCGGCCACGTCGGCCTGTCGGGCGACACCGAGTTCCCCCACCTGCACATCACGGTCCGGCACGACGGCAAGGTGATCGACCCCTTCGCCTACGGTGAGGACGAAGGCGCCTGCAGCGGCGGCGTCTCGCTGTGGCGTCCCGCCCTGCAGCCGGCGCTCGCCTACAAGGCCGGGACGGTCCTCAACGCCGGCTTCGCCCCCCGCTCCGTGACCATGGAGCAGATCGAGGACGGGGCCGGGCTGGAGCCCCTGACGGCGGGGTCGCCGGCCGTGCTGGCCTTCGTGCGGGCGATCGGGCTGCGGCGGGGCGACGTCCAGCAACTCGTCCTGTCCGGCCCCGGCGGGACGCTGGTCGACCACAGCGAGCCGCCGCTGCCCTCCAACAAGGACCAGATCTTCGTCGGCGTCGGCCGCAAGCGCCCCGCCCCCGGATGGCAGCCCGGGCGTTACTCGGCCACCTATCGCGTGCTGCGGGACGGCAGGATGGCGATCGAGAAAACCTTCTCGGCCGACGTCGCGCCGTGACGCGCCGGCCGACGGCGCTCCTCGTCGCGCAGCCTCACCGGGCCCCCCGGGCACCTCCGATGCGGTCCTGATCGATCGTGAAGGACAGGTGCGCGCCCACGGGCCAGACCGTGACCGGGCAGGGCTTGGACGGGTCGCAGGCGTCCACCTGCTCCATGTGGGACGGTCCGGCCGTGAAGATCCCGGTCCAGCGGCTGTCGAAGGCCGACACCGCGGCGTTGCTCAGGAACAGGGCGCAGAAGGCCGCCGCCATCGCGCGGCCGACGGCGTTCGATGAATCCAGGGCCGCGCAGGCTATGACGATCAGGCAGGTGTTGGCCAGGAAGAAGTAGCGCCCGCCCGCCCAGCCGGACAGCAGGCCCTCGACCTCGCCCAGCGCCCCGAAGACGTTGACGAGGGAGACGAAGACCAGGGCGGCCGACAGGAGCAGGGCGGTGGAACGGCCCAGGACGTCGCGCGCCACCATCGCCAGCAGGGCCACCCCCGTCACCCCGACGGCTGTGACCTGCCAGCCGATCCCGACCGCGACGGCGTCGTGCGGGTGGATCGCGGCCCCGATCCCGTCGACGACCGACTGCGGGACGACGTCGGTCAGCGCGGTCTGCAGGGCGAGCGCCACGAGGCTGGCGGCCGACAGCGCGAAGGACCGGTTCGCGTGGCCGAGATGCGCCAGCACGACCGCCGCCTGGAGGACCGTCACGGCGGCCAGGGTCCCGGTCAGCCAGAGGCGTTCCCGCGTCGGCCTCAGCCAGGAGCCGAGGGCGAAGACCGGCAGCAGGATGCAGGAGGTCGTCCCGGTCAGCCCGAGCGCCACCAGCAGCAGGCATCGTCCCGCGATCGCGCCCGCTGGGGCCTCGTCCTTCTCCGGCAGCAGCAGCATCAGGGCCACGACGGAGCAGACCCACTGGAGGTTGGTGGCGCTGAGGAAGACTTCGTAGCCCGCGGGCTGCAGGGCGAAGAGCGCGCAGGCCGCGACGACCGACAGGGTCGAGCAGCCTCGCGACGCGAGCAGGCCCGCGATCATCCGGCAGCAGAGGAGGGCCACGGCGAGGGCGAGGTAGGTCGTCACCACGGCGCCGTAGCGGGCCGGGATCTGCAGCGTCGCCTCGACGGCGAGGTCGGTCAGGAACTGGTAGTTGGCGTTCGTCACCCACAGCAGGCCCGCCCCGGTCCGCAGGTGCTGCATGTTGGCGTAATACAGGCTCCCCTCCTCGGCCCAGAACCGGGGACGGAGGAACAGGGCCGGCACGCGGGCGAAGAGGCAGAGCAGGAAGACGCCGGTCCCGATCCAGGCGGCGCCGGGGGGCGTCCGCAACTGGACTCTGGAGCCGCGGGGTGAGGAATGGGGGACGACGCCCGTCGGGGCAGGCTCCGCCCTGCTGTCGGCGAATGTCGTCCGCTCCATGACGCCGTGTCCCCTCACCACGGGGCCGCGATTAACATCCACCGTTGCAGGCGTCCCGAGCCCGAGCGGGCCGCGACCGACTCGGAACCGGAGTGTCACACTTCTGCAACGAGGGGCGTCACACGTCACCGCGCGAACGGGAAATTCGCCCTGATGGCGGGCAACCGCCCGCCGGGTGGCGGTGGCGAGGAGGGAGAGCGCCGCAGGCCGCGCAGTGCTCCTCTCCCCACGACACGATGGCGCCATCGTCCACGACGATGCCGCGCCGGGCGAACAGCGGTTCGGGCTGAGGACAGGCGCCGCGTTGGGAGCCCTCGCTCCGAGTCGGCGCGATTGGCGTGCGATGCACCTCGTGATAGTCGTTTCACCACCGACAGGTCGAGGGTTCATGCCGCGTGGTGGAGATTGTCTTTCCGCTCGAAGTCGTCGTCGCCGGATTGCCAGCCTCGCTTCAATCCAGTCCGAGATCGCGTGCGGCGTGGAAGCGGCGTGTCAGGGAAGCCAGCGACGCGGTCCTGCCCGAAGGGCATTTTGCGACCGACAAAGCCATGGCGGTCACGCTCTACGTGTTCACCGCTGTTGCGATGCAGGGCGACATCGACAACATCGTGAAGCCCATTCTCGACGTCTTCTCCCAGCATGTGTATCTCGACGACCGCCAAGTGGAACGCATCTGGGTCCAGTGGTTCGCCGGGGATCTGCCGCTTCGGCTCGGCGGACTCTCCACCGGTCTGGACGACGCGGCCGAGGGTGCGAGGCCGTCGCTCTATATCCGGTTGTCGACCGATCCCTTGGAGGATCTCAGATGATCATGCCGCATTACGACCGGCGCGAGGCTGCGGTCTTCCAGGCCATCCTGCCGAACTTCCGTGACCAGGGATTCGAGGTCTTCCTCCATCCCGATCGCCTCGTTCTGCCGCCGTTCCTCCATGGCGTGCCGCCGGACGCGATCGCCCTGAAACCTGACCGCAAGGTCGCGATCGAGATCGTCGTGGAAGGACAGCCGGGCCGGAAGGATCACCGGCAGAAGCTGCAGGCGCTCATCGCCCAACACGGGGATTGGGAACTCCAGATCTTCCACGCGCCCCGCGGGCCGTTGCCCCCGGCGCCCCCGATCGCGGCCGAGGCGACCGTGCGGGAGATCCTCGGCCGCATCCTGAAACTCTACAATGAGGCCGGTCCGGTGCCGGCCCTGCTGACGGCCTGGTCTGTATTCGAGGCCGCGGCCCGGCTCGTCGTGCCGAACGACGCGACCTGGGGCTTGCCACCGGCGAACCTCGTGGAGATCCTGGCCGAACGGGGCGACATCACGGTCGACGAGGCCGATGTCGTTCGGCCGCTCCGGCGGCTGCGGGACGACGCGGCACACGGCGGGCTCGATCGGACGGTGTCGCGCGCGGAACTGGAAGCCTTCGTGGGCGTGATCGATGCCATGCTGGTGGATTGGACCGAGAGGAGTGAAGATCAAAGGTCGAAGATCGGCCCGGTAGGGCGCGCAGGCCCGCGCCGCCGAGATCCTGACTCGAGGTCGTGACCGGCTGGCGCCGCCCCGAACCGACGTGTCGCAGAGGGCTGGACGGGCAAGGGCGGCGTCCCATCCACCGCGTCCCGCGGAGAGGGGGATCCGCCCCGCCTCAGAACAGGAAATACCGCTGCGCCATCGGCAGCACGTCGGCAGCCTGGCAGGTCAGCAGCACGCCGTCCGCCACCACGGCATAGGTTTCGGGGTCGATCTCCAGCTTCGGCGTGGCGCCGTTGTGCACCATGCTGGACTTCCGCAGGCTGCCTCGCGTGCCCTCCACCGCCACCAGTGGCTTAGCCACCCGCAGGCTCGCGGCCAGCCCCTTCGCCAGCGACGTCCCCGACACGAAGGTCAGCGACGTGGCCGCCACAGCCCGGCCGTAGGCGCCGAACATCGGGCGGTAGTGCACGGGCTGGGGCGTGGGGATGGAAGCGTTGGGGTCGCCCATCGGGGCGGCCGCGATGGTGCCGCCCTTGAGGATCAGGTCCGGCTTCACGCCGAAAAAGGCCGGGGTCCAGAGCACGAGGTCGGCGAGCTTGCCGGGCTCGATCGAGCCGATGTACTTCGACACGCCGTGGGCGATGGCCGGGTTGATCGTGTATTTCGCCACGTAGCGCTTGGCCCGGGCGTTGTCGTTGTCGCCCGTCTCGCCCTCCATCGGCCCGCGCTGGCGCTTCATCTTGTCGGCCGTCTGCCAGGTGCGGATGATGACCTCGCCGACCCGCCCCATGGCTTGGCTGTCGGACGACATCATCGACAGCGCGCCGATGTCGTGGAGGATGTCCTCGGCCGCGATCGTCTCCTTGCGGATGCGCGATTCCGCGAAGGCCAGGTCCTCGGGGATGGCGCCGTCGAGGTGGTGGCACACCATCAGCATGTCGAGGTGCTCGTCGAGCGTGTTGACC
>CAXTFP010000150.1:0-7193 GCA_964243135.1 uncultured Lichenihabitans sp. | reverse complement strand
ACAGGCCGAACGGGACGGCGCGCCGACCACGGATGTACTGGCGGACGACGACCCTGCACTGAGAGTGAGCAGCGCCGAATGCGCTGAGCGATTTCGATCCCCGGCACCGGTCGGGAATACAGGTGATAGGCAGCGAAGGCCCGCCATGGACATCATGGCGGGCCTTTTCGCGTCCGAAGACCGATGGCGGCGGGCGCGAAGGAGGCTATGTCCAGGGTCATGGCGAAGGATTTACTGCACGGTTTGAGGCCGGCCTCCGCGCGCGGCGGACCGGCGGTCGAGGCTCCGGCACGGGACGGGCCGGCCGAGGCCGCGCGGGTCGGCGCGATCATGGCGCGGTTCGAGGCCGCCGACCCGCGGCCCAAGGCCGGGCTGGGTCGGGAAGACCCGTTCCAGTTGCTCGTGACGGTGCTGATGTCGGCGCAGTCCACCGGCCCGACGGTCGGCCGCGTGGCGGCGCAGCTCTTCGCCGTGGCGCCCACCCCCGCGGAGATGCTGGCGCTGGGGCGCGAGCGCATCGCCGAGATCATCAAGCCGGTCGGGCTCGGGGCCAACAAGTCGCGCCACATCGTGGCGCTGTCCGCCATGCTGCTCGACGGCTTCGGCGGCGTGGTGCCGCGCCGCTCGGCCGAGCTGCAGCGCTTCCCCGGCATCGGCCGCAAGACGGCCGACGTGGTGGCGAACTTCGCCTTCGACGAGCCGGTGATCGGCGTCGACACCCACGTGTTCCGCGTGTCGAACCGCATGCCGCTGGCGCCCGGCGCGACGCCGGCCGCGGTGGCGGACGGCCTGCTGGCCGTCGTGCCGGACCGCTTCAAGGACGGCGCCCACGTCTGGCTGTTCCGCCACGGCCGCGACACCTGCACGGCCCGCCGCCCCGCCTGCGCGCGCTGCATCGTGGCGGATCTGTGCGCCTGGCCGGGCAAGGCCGAGGGAGCGGATCTCGCCTCGTAGACGATTCCAAAGGGCGAGCCCTTTGGCGGGGTTTGAGGCGGAGCCCCATAAATCGTCAAGTTGGAAGTAAAACTCAGTTTTCCACAATCCTCCTCATCCTGAGCGAGGGTCCGAAGGACCCGCGTCGAAGGACGCAGGCGCCCTCCGCGCGGCAGCGGGCCGCGTGTGCGTCCTTCGACACGGCCCTTCAGGCCTGCTCAGGATGAGGAACGTTGGGTGGAACAGGGCCTCTGCTGCAGAACTATCTTTTATAAATACTAATTTACTGAAAACAGTTCTGATCTTTATTCAGGGCTCTGCCCTGAAACCCGCAAAAGGCCGAGGGCCTTTTGAAACCAATTCTTCTGATTATGCTCAACTTCTCAATGTCACGCAGGCGCCGCGGATGGCCTGGATGCGCCGGCACAGGGCTTCGGCCTCCTGGCGCGAGGCGGCCGGCACGCGCACGCGGTAGAAGGCGCGGGTGCCGCGCGTGCGGAGCCGGGTGCCGATCACCATGGGCCGGATGTCGCCGATGACGGCCGCGTAGCTCGCGCGCGCCCGGGCGAACGCCGACAGCGCCAGCCGCTTCGAGAAGTTGCCGGCGAGCTGCACGCCCCAGGGCGCGAAGGGTGCCTCGGCGATCGAGACGCCGCCCCGGCGGGGCGAGATCCGCAGCGTCGCGGCCAGTTGCAGGCAGGATTGCGGATCGACCGCGAGGTCGTGCTGCACGTGCGCCTTGGCGTCGTCCGACCAGTCCTCGGCCGACCGCCCCGTGATGCGCTCGACGTAGTCGCGGGTCTCAAAGGGCAGCCCGCCGTGCCCGGCGAGCCAGTCGGCGACGCGCCGCGGCCCGGCATTGTAGGCCGCCGCCGCGAGGCCGAGGTTGCCGAAGCGCGCCGACAGCTCGCTCAGCAGCGCCGCCGAGGCCGGCACGGCCTGCTCGGGGTCGAAGGGATCGTCGAGCCCGCGCTCGCGCGCCGTGCCGGGCATGAACTGGGCGATGCCCTGCGCGCCGACCGGGCTCGTGGCGTCGGACCGGAAGCTCGACTCCTGCCAGATCAGCCGCGTCAGGAAGGCGACCGGGATGTGCTGGCCGGCCGCCGCCGCCGTGATGAGCCGGCACAGCGCCTGCTCGACGCTCTCGCCCCCCGCGGCCGTCGGCTCCGCGCGCGCTGGCGAGACCGCGAGCAGCGCCGCCGCGAGGACGGCCGCCGCGAGGAGGGCCGCGACCGCGCGACGGAGGGGCGGACGGGGGGGGCCGGGCCGCATGGCACTCGGGGTGGGGACGGGGATCGGCGGCACAGAAGCCGCCCGATGAGGGCGGCACAAGGGCGGATCGGCGCCACCCCTCGTTTCGGTCGGGAGCGGTGCAGGGAAGACACGGCCTCGCGCCCCGCCCTTGCCGCCCCGCCCGAACGGGCCTTAAATCGCCGCCCCGATGATCGGAAGCGACGTCCCATGCCCCCACTCCACCTCGACAGCGCCGCCACCCTGCCCCGGGACGGGACGGCCGGCGCGCTCGCCGGCCGCGTGTGGCGGCCCGATCTCGGCGGCCCGGCCGTTGTGGCGGTGCGGGACGACGGGCTGCACGACATCACGGCGCGCTTCCCCACGATGCGCGACCTCGCCGAACATCCCGAGCCTGCCGAAGCGCTGCTCACCGCGCGGGGCGAGAGGGTGGGCCCGCTCGACGCGGTGCTGGCCAACACGCCGCCCGACGGGCGCGACCCGGGAAAGCCCTGGCTGCTGGCGCCGGTCGACCTCCAGGCCGTCAAGGCGGCCGGCGTCACCTTCGCGGTCTCCATGCTGGAGCGCGTCATCGAGGAACGGGCGCGGGGCGACAACGCCGTGGCGGCCGGCATCCGGGCCGAGATCGTGGCGCTGGTCGGCGAGGACTTTTCCAAGCTCCGCCCCGGCTCCGAGGCCGCCATGCGGCTCAAGGCGGCGCTGATCGCCCGGGACGCCTGGTCGCAGTACCTCGAAGTGGGCATCGGGCCAGACGCCGAGATCTTCACCAAGGCCCAGCCCATGGCGGCGGTGGGCACGGGTGCGGATGCCGGGCTCCACCCCTCCTCGGCCTGGAACAACCCGGAGCCCGAGGCCGTGCTGGTCGTGGCCTCGAACGGGCGCATCGTCGGCGCCACGCTCGGCAACGACGTCAACCTGCGCGACGTGGAGGGGCGCTCGGCCCTGCTGCTCGGCAAGGCCAAGGACAACAACGCGTCCTGCGCGCTCGGCCCCTTCGTCCGCTTCTTCGACGCGGGCTTCACGCTCGACGGCCTGCGCCGCATGGAGGTGAGCCTCACGGTCGAGGGACCGGAGGGCTACACCCTGCGCGGCGGCTCCTCGATGTCGAAGATCAGCCGCGACCCGGCCGACTTGGCGGCCGAGATGATCGGCCCGAACCACGGCTATCCGGACGGGGCGGTGCTGTTCCTCGGCACGCTCTTCGCCCCCGTCGAGGACCGGGACACGCCGGGCGCGGGCTTCACCCACCGCGTCGGCGACCTCGTGACCGTGTCGTCCCCCGAGCTCGGGGCGCTGACGAACCGCATGAAGCTCTGTGCCGACTGCCCGCCCTGGACCTACGGGGCGAGCCACCTCATGCGGCATCTGGCGGGCCGCGGCCTGTTGTGACACACGGACGAACGAGGAAACTCAGGAGCATCGATGGACAGCGACGGTCTCGTTCTCGTGGCGGGCGAAGCCCTGGTCGACCTGATCCCGCGCGAGGACACCACCTACGAGGCGGTGCTGGGCGGCTCGCCCTTCAACACGGCGATCGGCCTCGGGCGCCTGGGCGTGCCGACCGGCTTCGCCGGGCGCCTGTCGAGCGACGCCATGGGCGAGGCCCTGGCCCGGCACCTCGCGGAGGCGGGCGTCGACGCGCGCTTCTCGGTGACGGACGTCCGCCCCTCGCCTCTCGCCTTCGTCACGCGCGGCACCGCCGTCACGGGCTCGCGCTACAGCTTCTACCTCGGCGCCACCGCCTATGACGGCGCCTCGCCGTTGCCGGCCGACTGGCCCGCCGCCGCCGTCCACCTCCACGTCGGCTCCTTCTCGGCCACGGACGGCCGGATCGGCGAGGCGGCCCTCGCGGCGCTGGGCGCGGCGGGCGGCCGGGCCACGACGAGCTACGACCCCAACATCCGACCCTTCGTCGTGCCGGCCCGCGCCGAAACCCTCCCCATGGTGGAGGCGCGCGTCAGGCTCTCGACCCTGGTCAAGGCCAGCGAGGAAGACTTCGACTGGCTCTACCCCGGCACGCCGCCCTCCGAGGCGGCGGCGCGCTGGGCGGCCTCGGGGCCGCGGCTCGTCGTCATGACGCGCGGGGGCGCGGGCGCGGAGGCGCATTTCCGGGGCGAGCGCATCGTCCAGCCCGCGCCGGCGGTCGACGTGGTCGACACGGTCGGGGCCGGCGACAGCTTCATGGCGGCACTCCTGGCCGCCATGGCGCAGGACGGCGCGCTCGGCGCGGGCGGGCGCGAGCCCAGCGAGGCCGAGGTCGGACGCTGGCTCCTGTTCGGCATCGCGTCCGCCGCCATCACCTGCACCCGCAAGGGCGCCCAGCCCCCGACCCGCGCCGAGGTCGACAAGGTGCTGGGCCGAAACTGATGCGAAGGGTGACGCAGCTCGCCGCGGCCATCCTCCTCGTGGCTCTCGCCGCCTCCCCGGGCGCGCTGGCCCAGGCGAACGGCAAGCCGGCGCCGGGCGGGACGGTCGACGGGGCCGCGGCGGCGCTGAACGCCGCGGGCGGCGTGGGCCCGGACGGCAAGCCCGCGCCGCCGCCGACCGACGGCAAGGGCATCGGGCAGAAGGGCGCCACGGCCGGCGAGAACATGAAGAAGGGCGACACGGGCAAACCCGCGCAGTGACCCCGGGGTGAGCGGGCTGACGTCGGCGCATATGATTGGCAACCGCGAGGGATGCCCTTCTTCCCTCCGGGGAGAAGGGCATCAACGCCCACCGACCTGACGGCCACGGCCGACGCGCTCCACGGCGACCGAAGGACCGCCCAAGCCACCCGTCGATGGGCATCCTCACGCTTTGCGCTGGAGTTTGGACAGGATATGCTCGAATCTTGATGCTGAGTGCTTGAGGGAATGTCATGGCCGACCTCGACGACATTCTCTTTCAGCTGGCGACGGGGCCGAAGTCCGAACCCGGCTTTCCGTCCCGCCCCTCGGGAGTGGTGCGGCCGGAGGCTTTCGCTCGGTTTCGGACAACATGGGCCGAGGCAGTCGGTGTTTGGGGGGACGAGGATACCGCTCAGGAGTTCCTCCGCCGGCGTCATGCCATGCTGAATGATCGCAGGCCGATAGATGTCGTCCTGGAAAGCGACGACGGTGCGCGGCTCGTCGAGGAGATTCTTGGCCGTTTGAAGTATGGCAGCGCCGCTTGATGCCTCAGATCTCCGATGCGGTCATGACATGCTATCGCATCGGAGATCCTATCGGCGCACATCCAATCTTCGATGCCACAGGTTCGACGATCAGTCCCGGGCGCTGGAACACGGCGTCGTGCCGGATGATCTATACATCGAGGAACTATTCCACCTCCGTCCTTGAAAAGCTCGTTCACGGCAGCGGCCTGATGCCGCGCAATCAACATTACATTCAGATAACGATACCTCATGGGGTTTCCTATGAACTGTTCTCGATGCACGCGCCGACCAGCCGTGGCTGGGACGACCCGATGCCTACGATGAGCAAGATCTACGGGGATGACTGGTACACATCGAAGCGTTCTCTGTTATTGATAGTTCCTTCCGTGGTTGCCAGGATCGAACACAATATCATTATCAATCCAGATCATCCCGAGTTCGTAAACATACATCGCCAAGGCGCTGTGTCGATGCATCAGCCGGTCGTATGGGATTCGAGACTTTTCGGTTCAGCCCTTTGAAGCCAATCGCCGGCCTGCGGTCGCGGTGGGCGGCGCCAAGATCGTTGAAGCCGTCGCCGAACTGGAGACGGCATGTCCCGGCCGGAACCCACACTGGATGACCCCCCGTCGGCTCATCGACGAAATGGTCGGGGGTGAGGCGCTGAGCCTGACGCCCCATCCGGCTTCCTGTCTCGGCCATGACGCCTTCGACCGATCGGAGGCGTGAAAGGTTCGACATGACCCATCACCCGCGCTGCCCGGTGTCGACACCGGCGCGGATATTGCTAGGCTCACGCCCGAACCGCGGCCCCGCCGGGCGGCCGCTCCCCATCTGGAGACCGACATGACGAAGCGATTGTTCCTCAGATCCCTGCTGGGCCTGGCCCTGCTGGCGGGCGCCTCGGGCCTGGCCCGCGCCGAGGACGCGCTCGCCAAGGTCAAGGCGGCCGGCACGCTCAAGGTCGGCACCGAGACGGCCTTCGCGCCCTTCGATTTCATCGACGCCGGGGAGCACGTCGGGCTCAACGTCGACCTCTTCGCCGAGGTCGGCAAGGAGATGGGCGTGAAGATCGAGTGGGTGGCCCTGCCCTGGGAGGGCGTGCTGCCGGGGCTCGACGCGGGCAAGTTCGACATGGTGGCGGGCCCCGCCACCATCACCAAGGCCCGCTCCGAGCGCTACCGCTTTCTGCCGCCCGTGGGCGACGCCACCAACGCCCTGCTCAAGCGCAAGGGCGACACTTCCGTGACCAAGCCCGAGGACATCGCCGGCAAGGCGACCGGCGCCGGCAAGGCCACCTCGCAGTTGGCGCAGCTCCAGGACTACGCCAAGACCCTGCCCGCCAAGGTGACGGTGCGCGAGTACGTCAGCTTCAACGAGGCCTATGCCGACCTCGCGGCCGGGCGCATCGCGGCGGTGGCGAATTCGCTCACCAACATCGCCTTCGTGGCCAAGACGCGGCCCGACACGTTCGAGGTCGTGCAGCCGACCTTCGGCAAGAAGTCCTACTTCGGCTTCCTCATCGGCAAGGACGCCGACCACGCGCCCCTGGCGGACGCCGTGGCGGCCGCGATCCTCAAGATCAAGGCCGACGGCCGGCTCGCCGCCATGGAGACCAAGTGGTTCGGCGCCTCCTTCGACATGCCCGACACGGTGCCGACGCCCTCCTTCTGATCCGGCGCGGGCCGTCGCGCCTTGTCCACGGCGCTCTTCGCGCTGCTCGTGCGGGCCGCGGGGCTGACGGTCGTGCTCGGGATCGCCTGGTGGTGGCAATCCCGCGACGACGGCGCGGGCGGGGAAGGTACCGGCGCGTTCGAGGGCAAGCCGGCGCCGGCCGTCACCCTGACCACCTTCAACGGCAACACCATCGCGC
>CAXTFP010000149.1:0-7212 GCA_964243135.1 uncultured Lichenihabitans sp. | reverse complement strand
GCGCTGAACGCCGCCTATGCCGCGCTGATGCGGCGCGCCCCGGCGCTGGCCCGGGACACCACGGTCACGTCCGCCGGCCTCGCGGCGGCGGAGCGCGCCTGGCTGCGCTACCGCGACGCCTGGCTCGCCTTCGCCCGCGCCCGCCATCCGGCGCTGCCCCCCGACGCCCTCCTGGCCCGCCTGACGCGGGAGCGCACCGCGCAGCTCGCGGGCGTGCCGGCGAACGGGGAGTGAGGGCGGACTGGAGATCAGTCCTCGGCGAGCTTTCGCTTCGGGTCGAAGAGCCGCTCCGGCACCCTCCCGTCGGAGAGCTTGGCGAGGCGGCCATGGGCGGCTGTGGACAAGGTTGATCATGCCGCCGTTTTCGAGAGCCCCTATCAGCCCGTCGTGGGAGCAGGAGCTAATCTGTCAGAAGTGCCTCACACTGCCACGATGACTCGGATGATGCGTTGATGGTTCTTAATAGCTCGCCGCGCGTCGCAGTGCCGGCCTACGACTCCCTGACATGGCCGACGCTCCGCGCGTTGAAGACAATGGGCGGGTCGGCGTCCAATGAAGAGTTGCTGGCGAAAGTCATCGAACTCGAAAACATCCCTGATGCCGTAGCTTCGTTCTTGCACACGGACAATCGTCAGACGAAGCTCGGATACAATCTCGCCTGGGCGAAGACCTATCTGAGGCGTGTCGGCGCGATCGAGAACAGCGCACGTGGTGTTTGGGCCATCACGGAGGCTGGAGAGCGACTCTCGCTGGCCGATATGTCCAAAGTGCCGCAGATCGTGCGCAAACAGGATTACGAACGGCGCAGAGGGCAAAGCGAAGAGAGTGAGCCGACGACCGAGGATGCGATCGCGGCCGAGAGACCCGCTCCCGAAGAGACGTGGAAGGATCGTCTCCTGTCGACTCTGAAAGCGATGGCTCCCGACGCATTCGAGAGGCTCGCGCAGCGGCTTCTGCGAGAGGCTGGTTTCATCAAAGTCGAGGTAACGGGGCGCAGCGGCGATGGTGGCATCGACGGCATCGGAGTCCTGCGAATCAACCTTCTCTCGTTCCAGGTCCTGTTCCAGTGCAAGCGTTATCAGGGCTCGGTGGGACCTGGAGCGGTTCGAGATTTTCGCGGCGCGATGGTCGGCCGCAGCGACAAAGGATTGTTGATCACGACCGGTACCTTCTCGGGTGAGGCCAAGAAGGAAGCGACGCGTGACGGGGCGCCCGCGATCGAGCTGATCGATGGGGACAGCCTCTGCGACATGCTCAAGAATTTGAAGCTCGGCGTCACGACCGAAATGGTCGAGCGAGTGGTGGTCGAAGTATATTGGTTCCAGCGCGTTTGAGAGACTGCGGGAGAAGCGATCAGCCCTCGATCGACTCCCGATGAAGCGCTCGACTACCGCCCCGCCGCCGCACGCTCCCGGTTCAGGGCGAAGAGCCGCTCCAGCACGGCCTCGTCGGGGAGGTCGGCGGGCCAGCCGTAGGCGGTCGCCACGGCGGCGTCGAGGCGGCTGTGGGCGCTATCGAGCCAGGCGGGGCGGGCGTTGTAGAGGTTGGTCAGCGTGCGCTTCTTCAGTTCCGCGGCGGCCGCGGCGTCGCGCGGCAGCACGCGGTCCGGGTAGCCGGGCACCACTTCGGGCTCGACCCGCACAAGGTCGGGCGGGTTGAGCCACGCTTCCCGCAGCCGGTTCAGCTCCGCCGCCGCCACCGCGATGGTCTGCGCACGGGGCTCGTCGGCGTAGGATGAGGCCGGGACGTTCGGGGTCAGTCCTTCGGGGAAGGGGAAGGTTTCGAAGGTGGTCGAGGGCGTGTAGCGCGGATCGTTGCCGACGCCGAGCCATGTCCCCATCCGCAGCGACCACAACTCGTGGAAGCGGGACTGGAGCATGCCGAATGTGGTGTCGTCGTCGCGCGCGATGCTGATCGTCGCTGAATCAGGAAAGATCGTTGAGGAAACGAATATGAAAAATCGATGCTTTGAAACGCGAGGCGTTATCACATACCGAGCGATATGCTTCGTTGCCTGACTCCAGCCTCCGCCGCTTTCACCGTGTTTCCACCACTGTTCGGCTCGCCATGCTCTTCGATTATTTACCCTGTCAGGTTTGACGAAGGTCAATACATATCGGAATGGTTGTTCGAAATAAGAGGCCTGTGTCTCGTCGAAATTATGGAAATTGATCACCCATCGATCAGAAGAACGGCGAGCAATGTCCGATGCATTTAGAATCGGTTGAAGGACATCGACATTGCGCCTGCCATTTGGGTTTGTCGGCGCTTTCAGCCAAAGGCGAGCATCGCTTCCGGAAACTTGAAAGCTTCCGATCAGTACGGGGCCTTGAAAAGCGATATCGCGATTCTCTGTCAGGCGCTGTGCTGCTGTGATGTCCACATCGGCACTCGTGAGGTCCGCGTTGACCTGCGCGACCTCCGCCCCGTCCAGGCGGTAGCCCGCCAAGCCGTCGCCGAAGCCCAGCATCGACACGCGCACGGCGGCGCCCTCCAGCACCCAGGGCTCATCGGCCCAGGCCTCGCGCAGCGCGCCGGCGGCGGCGATAGGCTCCAGCACCCGGCGGCTCGCGCCGCCGCGGATGGAGTTGGTGGTGACGAGGCCGGCCCGACGTCCCGCGCCGGCCTCGCCTACGGCGCGCCACGCCTTCTCGACCCAGTAGCAGACGAAGTCGGCCTCGGCCGGCACACGGCCTCTGTAAGCGGCGAAGAGCCGCTCGACCGCCGCGTCGCCTAGGCCCGCGCGCAGCTTCTTGCCGCCCAGGAACGGCGGGTTGCCGACGATGGCGTCCGCCTCGGGCCAGCTGGCCTCCGACCCGTCCGCGTTCAGCAGCGCGTCGCGGTTCTCGATGCCGTCGAGGGTCTCCAACACGGGCTCGGCATAGGCCGTGTAGCCGTTGCGGCGCTTCCACTGGAGGTCGCCGATCCACAGGGTCACGCGGGCGAGTTCGGCCGCGTAGGCCTCGATCTCGATGCCGCGCAGCCCGGCCAGCGTCACGCGGGGCGCCACCTGCGGCACGCCGAGCCGCTCGGCATCCATCAGGGCGCGAAGCTCGATATCGCGCAGGGCGTGCAGCGCCACGTAGAGGAAGTTGCCCGAGCCGCAGGCGGGGTCGAGCACGCGGAAAGCCGCGAGCCGGTCGAGGAAGGCGTCGCGGAGGCCGCGCGCCCGGTCGAGCGCCAGGGTGCGGCGGCGCGCGACGGCGGCGAACTCCGGCCGGGCCTTCTTCAGGGCTCGCCCGGCCGCGCCCGGCAGCCGGGCCGCGCCGACATCCTCGAAGAGTTCGAGGTTGTCCGAGGACGCGGCGGCCCGGCGCTCGCCGGCCAGGACAGCGTCCGCGCCGGCGGCATCGAGCGTCGCGGCGATCCGCTCGGCCAGGGCGCGGCGCTCCTCGGCCGCGCCGCGGGCCTCCGCCATGGCGGCCCGGATAGCGGCGACCGCCTTGTCCCATTCGGCCATGAGGGGCCGCACCACCACGGGCTCGACGATCTTCAGGATCTTGGCGCGGTCCGTGTAGTGGGCGCCCAACGCCGCGCGCTGGCGGGTCGCCTTCAGGGCCTCCTCGAATAGCGTGCCGAAGATGGCGGGGTCGATCTCGGCCCAGTCGTGCTCGGCCGCCGCGTCGCCGATGAGCTTCAGGTCCGCGTAGTCGAGCGGCAGGGCGGCCTCGTCGTCGAAGAGGCCGCCGTTGAACCACAGCACGATGTCGGCGCCGAAGAAGCCGCCCGAGCCCATCTTGGCGAAGAGCTCCCCGAACTGCGCCCGCGCGAGGTTGGGGCGGACCTGCATCCCCCGGATCATGCGGGTGAAGAGCTTGGGCGGCAGCAGCCCCGCATGTTCGGCGAAGAGGCAGAAGATCACGCGGTTGAGGAAATGCGCCACCGCGCGGGGTGGGTGGCCGCGGTCCTGAAGCCGGCGGCCGAGCTCCCCGAACCGCGCCGCCGCGGCGGCCGTCAGCTCCTGAGGGCTGATGCCGGGCCGCAGCCGCTCCGAGCCGCGGAACACGTCGCGGAGCTGGTCCAGCCGGGCCGGCTCGCGCAGGTCGTCGAGCCGGAACTCCAACCGCCGCGACACCGTGTTGGTCCAGTTGGTGTGGACCACGATCCGCTCCATGTCGGAGACCACGAGGTAGGGCGGGTTCATCAGGTCGAGCGCGTAGGCCTGGAGCTGGCGCAGGGCGGCGCCGAGATCCCTGTGCTTGCCCTTGTATTCCCAGCCGAAGCAGCCCCGCCGCCAAACGTCGGCCCAGCCGTCGCCGCCGCCCGCCTTCTCGGCGCCGCGCTCGAAGCAATAGCGCTCGCCGAAGGGATCGTCCTCCGCGGGCGTCGGCTCGCCGAGAAGCCGGCACAGGTCGATGAAGTGCTCCTGCGCTCCCTGCCGCTCGCGCAGGCGGCTGTCGCCCCATTTCCGGATGAAGTCTGACGGGGTCATGGGGTCTCGCGGCGGCGGGGCACCTACCCTATCGCGCCGGCCGCCCCGCGTCAGCCCGGCGCCGGAAAAGCCTTCGAGAAGGTGAAGGCGCGCTCGGTCGGGCCGGAGGCGCCGAGCAGCGTCAGGCGGTCCCGCCCTTCGGCCAGCGTCGGCGCGTGCCCGGCCGGCACCCACCACAGCACGAGGCTCAGCTCCATCCGGTCGAACCAGTCGCGCCGCCGCCGCATGAGGCCGCGGTGGGCGGGGTCGCGGTAGACGAAGCCCGCCAGGGCGTCGAGGTCCGTCCAGACCGACAGGTTGGTGACGACGCGGGGGTCGCCCTCGTCCGTCGCGACGCGCCCCGCGTCCCGCATGCGCCACACGAACCCGGGCCGCCCCTCGGCCGCGGCATCCACCTCGGCCAGGGCCGCGAGGTAGTCGGCGTTGACCGGGTCGGCGGCCGGGAGGCGGAAGCGGGCGAGGTTGAGCTGTGCGAGGTGGAAGGTCATCGGCTCGGGACGGGGCAGGCCGTCGAAGAACGGGCCGACCATCACCGCGCCCGCGACCGAGCCTCCTTTCACCATGGGCACCGCTCAGGTCGGCGCATGGACAAGATCAGGCGGGATCTCGACGTCGAGGGTGGCGACCGCAAGTGATATGGGCAGATCGTCCAGACCATAGGCCCGCTGATCCGTCCGCTTCAGGCACACTGTCGCATCGTGAGAAGGAGGGACAGGCTGTTCGATTATTTTGTCTTGAACGAGGCCGACGTCACTCTGGATGCCCATGGCGGTAGCGGAAGTCTTCGGAGAAGTCATGAGCGGCAACTTTCAGGGCTCAGGGACGAAGCGCGCAAACGACCCCTCACCCCATCGGCCGCTGCGGGGGCGCCACCGGATCCGAGTCGAGCAGGGCGAAGAGCACGTGGTCCTGCCAGCGGCCGTTGATGCGGAGGTAGGAGCGCGCGTAGCCCTCCTTCTGGAAGCCCACGCTCACCAGGAGCCGCATCGAGGCCTCGTTGTGGGGCAGGCAGGCGGCCTCCAGGCGGTGGAGGCGCAGCGTGCCGAAGACGAAGCCCGCGGCGGCCCGCACGGCCCGGCTCATGTAGCCGCGGCCGGCGTGGGCGTGGCCCATCCAGTAGCCGAGCGTCGCGGTCTGGGACACGCCGCGGCGGATCTGCCCCACCGTCAGCCCGCCCACCAGCGTGTCGTCGTCGCGGAACACGAGGAACGGGAAGGCCTCGTCGCGGCTCATTTCCTCGTTGTGGAGGCGGATGCGGCGGCGGAAGGCCGCGCGCGTCAGGTCGTCGGTGGGCCAGATGGGTTCCCAGGCGGTGAGGAACTGGCGCGAGCGCTCGCGCAGCGAGGCCCAGTCGTCGAAGTCGCGCATCTCGGCCGGCCGGAGGTAGACGCCCTCGCCCCGCACCAGCGAGGCGGCGTCGAGGCTCGGTCCCAGCCGGAACAGCGCCATGGCGTCAAGGCCCCGGCCGGTCTGCGCGCCCGAGGCGCGCCGCGACGGCGTCGGGGCCCGGCACCTTGCCGACCGGGCCGACCGCCGCGACCGTCGGGGCCGAGGCGATCATGGCGGCGCCCGCCGCCCGCGCGCTCTCCACCGTGACGGCGTCGACCTCGCGCAGCACCTCCTCGGCGTCGATCAGCCGGCCGTAGGCCATGTGCTGTCGGGCGATCTGCTCGGCCCGCGCCGAGGACGATTCCAGCGCCACCAGCACCGACACCTTGAGCTGCGCCTTGGCCCGGTCCACCTCCTCGGGCGTCAGCGTCGCGGTGGTCTCGGCGATGCAGTCGAGCGCCACGGGCACGAGCTCGGCCACGTGGCCCGCCCCGGTCGCGGCGTAGAAGCCGAACAGCCCCGTGTCCGCGTAGGTCCAGTCGAAGCTGTTGATCGCGTAGGCGAGGCCGCGGTCCTCCCGCACCTCCTGGAACAGCCGCGACGACATGCCCCCGCCGACCGCGTGGGAGAAGACGTGGGCGGCGTAGCGGCGGGAGTCGTGGAACGACAGGCCCTCGAAGCCGATGGCGATGTGGGCCTGCTCCAGCCTGCGCTTCACCCGGATGTCGCCGCCCCCGTAGGCGGCGGGCGGCACCGCCGGGCCGGGCAGGTTGCCCAGCCCGGCGAAGCGCCGCTCGGCCTCGGCCACGAAGCCGTCGTGGTCGACGGCGCCCGCGGCCGCGATCACCGTCGCGTCGGCGCGATAGCGGCGCTCCAGGAAGCCCTTCACGGCGTCGCGGTCGAAGCGCTTCACGCCCGCGGGCGTGCCCAGGATCGGCCGGCCGATCGCCTGGCCGGGGAAGGCGTGCTGGGTGAAGAGCTCGAAGACGAGGTCGTCCGGCAGATCGTCGACGGCGCCGATCTCCTGGAGCACCACCTCCTTCTCGCGCTCGACCTCGGCCGGGTCGAAGAGGCTGTCGGTGAGGATGTCCGACAGGATGTCGAGCGCCAGCGGCGCGTCGCCCGGCAGCACGCGGGCGTAATAGGCGGTCTGCTCGGTCGAGGTGGCGGCGTTGATGTCCCCGCCCGCGCCCTCGATCTCCTCGGCGATGCGCCGCGCCGAGCGCCGGCGCGTGCCCTTGAACGCCATGTGTTCGAGGAAGTGCGACAGCCCGTGCTCGGCCTCGGTCTCGTGGCGCGAGCCGATGCCGACCCACAGCCCCAGCGAGGCCGTGTGCATGTGGGGGATAGAATCGGTGATGATGCGGAGGCCCGAGGGCAGGGTGGTGATGCGGGTGGTCAATGCGTCCCCTTCCGGGCCGGAGCCGCGCCGGCCTCGGGCCGGCCGGCCC
>CAXTFP010000148.1:0-7212 GCA_964243135.1 uncultured Lichenihabitans sp. | reverse complement strand
CCGGGATGTCGACGCCCTCGCCGAACACGAAGGAGAACAGCCCGCTGGTGCCGTGGAGGCCGGGCGGCAGCGGGCCCGCCAGCGCGGGGTGGTGGACCGAGGCCACGCGGGGCTCCTCGGCGAGGCGGCGCGCCAGCGCCAGGGCCGAAGCCTCGTGCGCCCGCAGCCGGGCCGGCAGCGTCCTCAGTCCGCGCAGCAGCAGCCAGGCCTCGAAGGGCGCGAGCTTGGCCCCGAGATAGGGGCAGATCGTGCGGCGGATGTGGGCCACGAGCTCGGCCCGCCCCGCCACGGCGCCCGCCACGACGTCGGAATGGCCGCCGATGTATTTCGACGCCGAATGGACCACGAGGTCGACGCCGAGCGACAGGGGCCGCTGGAAGACCGGCGTGGCCCAGGAATTGTCGATCATGCTCAGGACGCCGTGGCGCCGGGCCAAGCCCGCCAGGGCGCCGACGTCGTGGGCCTCCATGGTCCAGCTCGTCGGGCTTTCCAGGTAGAGCAGCCGCGCGCCGGGGAGCGCCGCCGCGACGGCCGAATGGTCGGCGCCGTCGACGTAGTCGACCGAGACGCCGAGTTTCCTGAGCAGGGTTTCGAACAGCCGGTAGGCGTCGGGGTAGACGTGGCGCAGGCAGACGATGCGGTCGCCCGGCGCCACGAAGGCCAGCACCGCGCCCGAGATGGCCGCCATCCCGCTCGGGAAGCCGATGGCGTCCTCGGCCCCCTCCAGGGCCGCGAGCTTGCCCTCAAACAGCGTCACCGTGGGGTTGGTGGTGCGGGAATACACGTCGCGGCTGCGCCCGCCGGCGTAGGTGTCCACCATGTCGGCGGTGGTCGCGAAGGTGAAGAGCGAGGTCTGCACGATGGGCGGCACCACGGCCTCGAAGGCGTGGGGGCCGTCGTGCGCGACGATGCGCTCGGCCTCGGCGAAGCGGTCGGGCGGCGCGCTCATGCCGACATGGCCTCGATGTCCTCCTCCACGACCGCCAGGATCGCGTAGGTCCTGTCGCGGGCCCGGGCCGCGTTGCCGCGGCGGATGGCGTCGAAGAGTTCGCGGTGGAACGGGAAGGAGCGGCGGGCGAAGTCCGGCCGGTCGAAGGGCTTGTCGAAGAAGTGCTCGAAGGCTTCCCGGATCTGCTCCAGCAACTGCCGGAACAGGGGATTGTGGGTCGCGTCGTAGATCGAAAGGTGGAACGCGAGGTCCTCGCGGCCGGCCGTGCCCTTCTCCAGGTGGACCGCCTCCATGGCGTCGAGCCGGGCCTCCAGGACGGCGAGGTCGGCGCTCTCCGCCCGCCCGGCCGCGACGGCGCTGGCTTCCACCTCCAGCCCGCGCCGCACCGCCAGGGTCTGGAGCAGGCGGTCGCGCAGCCGCCCCGCGTCGATCGTCAGCGGCACGTGGATCGTGTCGGCGGACAGCGGCCGCAGCAGGAAGGTGCCGCTGCCCATCCGCGATTCCACGACACCCTGCGCCTGGAACTGCCGCATCGCTTCCCGCACGGTGGACCGGCCGACCGCCAGCGAGCGCATCAGCGCGCGCTCGGTCGGCAGCCGGTCTCCGGGCTTGAGGTCCGCGCCCGCGATGAACTGCGCCAGCGCGCGGGTCACGGCGGCCGTGCGGTCGACGGCCGGCAGGGGTGCCAGTCCGGCGGTCCCCTTCACGGGCGGCGGATCGCGGGCTGGGGATCGGCGAACATCGGCGGCCCTGCATCGGAGACCGGATTGGTCTGACGTCCTAGCTTTGCCGAGACTGGGCGACGGGTCAAGCCCGGCCGTTCAGCCGGGCGCCGGGGCGGTCGGCCGCCGTCGACGCGCGCGGCTCGTCACACCGCGGGCATGTTCACGGGTTCCGTTCCGCCCTCCGCGAGCACCTCGACGCCCGGAGCGGCCACGATCCGCACCACGCCGCCCTCCAGGCCCACGCGGCGGAAGCCGAGGTCGCCGGCCAGGAGCAGCATGGCCCCGTTGCCGAGCATCACATCGCCGTGGACGGAGCGGAAGCCCGACCGGGCCGCCTCGCGCAGCATCTCGCGCATCAGCCGGAAGCCGATCCCCCGCCCCTTGAGGTCGGTGCGGACCATGATGTCGTAATCGGCCTCGCCCGCCGGCCCCGGCAGCCGCGCCGCATGCACCACGCCGCCGATCTCGCCCGAGGCCGTCACGGCCGCGATGGCGAATTCGCTGCCGCCCGCCACGGCGGCGAGGCGCGCCGCGAAGGTGTCCGGGAAGGTCTTGGACGCGCCGAAGCAGCGCAGCCGCAGATCCTCGGGCGAGCAGCGCAGGAACATGTCGCGCAGCGCCGCCTCGTCGGAGCGGCGCACGGGCCGGATGCGGATGAGGTCGCCCGAGCGGGTCAGGACGCTCCGGGCGGGCGACAGGAGCGGTGCGGCGGGCGGGATGCTCCTGGCGTGGACCTGCGGGGCGGCGTCCGCGGCGGACGCCTCACCCTCATGATCCATATGGTCGGCGCCCTCGCGCCGGGGCAGGCCCCGCGGCGTCAGTGCGCGGCGCTGGGACCCGCTGCCGGGGCGGAAGGGCCGAACAGCCGGCCCCGCTCGGCCAGGAGCACGATGCCGAGCGCCAAGAGCCCGTAGATCACGAAGCCCAGGGTCAGCGGCACGGTGGTGCCGTCGAAGCGCTGCCCCACGGCGAAGCCCAGCACCGCCCCGCCAAAGGTGGTGACGAAGCCCTGCACGGAGGACGCCGTGCCGGCCACGTGGCCCAGCGGCTCCATGGCGAGCGAGCCGAAGTTCGACGCCACGAGGCCGAAGCAGAACATCACGCCGGCCTGCAGCACGGCGAAGCTCACCAGCGTCTCGTGGCCGGCCAGCGACACGCCCGCGTGCAGCGCCGAGATGGCGATGAAGCCGCACAGCGCCATGTGGGACACCCGGCGCGGCCCGAGCCGCCCGACGATGCGGGCGTTGAGGAAGGACGACAGCGCCATGAAGCCGGCCACGAAGGCGAAGACCGAGGTGAAGAGCCCCGGCGCCGCCAGCGTGTCGGCGAAGACCTGCTGGGCCGAGTTGATGAAGCCGAACAGCGCGCCGAGCACCAGCGTCATGGCCAGCATGTAGCCGACCGCGATCCGGTTCGTCAGCGCCAGCCGGAAGGCCGTGGCGACCCGGCCGGGCGCGAAGGGCAGCCGGTCGGCGGGGTCGAGCGTCTCGGGTAGGCGCAGCGCCGTCCACAGCAGCACGGCGGCGCCGAACAGGCCCAAGCCCCCGAACACCCAGCGCCACGGCCCGAACAGCATGATGATCTGGCCGATCGAGGGCGCCAGGATCGGCACGGCGAGAAACACGATGAAGGCGAGCGACATCACCCGCGCCATGTCGCGGCCGCTATAGCAGTCCCGCACCACCGACACGGCCAGCACGCGCGTCGCGGCCGCCCCCACGCCCATGAGGGCGCGGGCGATCAGTAGCGCCGTGAAGGAGGTCGAGAAGGCCGCGCCCGCGCTGAACAGCACGTAGGCCGCGACGCCGGCCATCAGCACGGGCTTGCGGCCGAAACGGTCCGCCAGGGGGCCGTAGACGATCTGCGCGCCGCCGAAGCCCAGGAGGTAGGCGGTGACGATCCACTGCCGCCGGTTCTCGTCCTCGACCCCCAGGCTGCGGCCGATGGCCGGCAGGGCCGGCAGCATGGAGTC
Source organism: uncultured Lichenihabitans sp. (assembly GCA_964243135.1). GTDB lineage: Bacteria > Pseudomonadota > Alphaproteobacteria > Rhizobiales > Beijerinckiaceae > Lichenihabitans. Next base: position 3,566 of record CAXTFP010000148.1, on the reverse strand, counting down.
GATCGCCAGGGCGTTGACCGCCATCAGGGCGGCGATGAGGGCGACGAACTGCTTGAACCCCATGCCGGGCTTGGCGGGGGAATAGGCTGCGGCGAGCGCCGTCATGCGGGAAACCTTCGGTTGCGGGTGCGTCCGCCGCGCCTGCGGGATGGCGCGGCCGCGGCCAGACCCGACGTGGTTCGAACGCAATGGTCCGACATTTGTCGCGGCGACATGCGATCTGTGGCTGTGTCGGCGCGGGGTGCGACGTTTTCACGGCGGCAGCCCTGCCCTCGACGCAGGGCTCCCCTGCGATAAAATCGGGGTCAACGATGACGCTTAAGCTGATTCGGTTTCGAAAGGCCCTCGGCCTTTTGCGGGTTTCAGGGCAGAGCCCTGAACTTCGGATTGAAAAGCTTCGATCAGGGCTCCGCCTTGAGACCCGCCGAGGGGCTTGCCCCCTGAGGTCCGCGGCGTCGAAGGGCTCGGGGCGTGGCGGCGACGGCGCCCGATGCGCGGAATGCCCCGCGCCGGCCACGGCGTGATATGAGCCGCACGACGGCGGAGCCTCGGGAGGGTGCATGGATTCGCGATCAGTTGCATCGGTGCCCGCGGCGACGACGTCGGCCGCCCCGGACGGCGCGTCCCGCACGGCTGAGAAGGTCGGCACCGCCGTCCTGCTGCTCGCCGCCCTGACCGTGCCGATGGCGCCGCTGCCCGGCGCCCTCGCCGCGCCGCTCGCGGCCGGTCTCGGCGCCGCCAGCCTCGTGCTGGCCCGCTCGCTCGCCGGCCTGCCCAACCGGGCGCTCGCGGTCGCCTGCGACGCCGTCGTGCTGGCGCTCTTCGCGGCGGCGCGGAATCCCGCCTTCGCGGTGTGGCAGCTGCCGACGCGGTGGTCGGACGTGCTCGGGCTGACGCCCACGGGCTGCGTCGTCGCCACCCTGATCTACGTCGCGGCCGGCATGGCGCTGATCGTCGAGTCGGGCCGCGATCCGGCGTTGCGCGAGCGCGCGTCGCTGCTGCTCCTGCCGCTGCTGTTCAACCTCGTCCTGTCGGTCGGCAACGGCGGGATGATGCACGACCTCGGGGGGGCGGCCACGCTCGGCGTCGCCCTGCCGGAGCCCGTGGACCTCGTGGTGGGGCGCAGCCTCGTGCTCTTCGCCTTCTGCGAGCTGAGCCTCGGGCTGTGCCGCTTCCTCGTGGCGGGCAGCCTCAACCGCGACCGGCGCTTCCACGCGCTGCTGCTCGGCTCGGCGCTGCACGCCGCCATGGCGCCCCACCTCGCCGACCTGCCGGTGCTGTTCGGCGCGGCCCCGGCCTTCCAGGGCGTCATGGCGGTGGCCGCGGCCGCGGCCGCCCAGGCCGGCCTCTGGGCCATGGTCTATATCGTCACCGGCCTCGCCATCGACGCGCTGAACGGCACGCCCCCCACCTACGCCACGGCCTACGGCCAGTGGTATGCCGGCGCCGCCAAGGGCCTCATCTACGGGGGCGTGTTCATGGCCATCGTGGTGGTGGGCTCCGCCGTCCTGTCGATGCCGGGCGTGGTCCCGCTGGCGCAGGCCTTCCCGTTCGGGCCGGGCCTCGTGGGCGGCGTGCTGCTGTTCCCCCTGGCCCAGACGGTGATCGCCAGCGCCGACGGCACGCCGCCCTTCTTCGGACGCCTGCGCGCCGCCTACCGCAACCCGCGCTCCTTCCTGCGCGGCGGCCTCGTCGGGCTCGGCATCGCACTCTTCGTGGCGCTCGGCCTGCCGGAGGCGGCCGGCATCGCCCGCTTCGTGGCCGGCGTGGCGCTCGGCGCCCTGGCCTTCACGGGCGTGGACCTCGCCTGCGACGCCGTGGGGGTGGCCCGGCGGCGGCGCGTCGCGATGAGCGGGTGGCGCGTCTACGCGCTCGGGCTCATGCTCGGCGGCTTCGTCGGCGGCGCGGCCGCCTGGTACTTCGACGCCGAGCAGATCGGCGTCGTCGCGGCCAAGTTCTGGAGCTACGCCGACCTCGGCTATGCCGGCTCGGGCCGCCACGTCGAGCCCTTCACCATCTACGCCCTGTTCAACAAATACGGCTCCATGGACCTCGGCCCGAGCGGCAACGGGGTGCGGCTGTTCTTCAACGAGTCGCTGTCCGGCGTGGTCAACTGGGGGATCGCGGCGCCGCTGTTCTCGATCAATTTCTTCGTGCTAGCGGCCGTGTTCCAGGGCTCGCTGGCGCCCCTGAAGCAGCTCGTCAGCGCGCGGGGCTTTGAGAGCCTCGTCGAGCAGGCCGTGCGGGTGCTGCGCTGGGGGTTGTGGATGGCGCCCGTCATCAACTCCTTCCTGCGCCAGGCGCACGACCCCTCCTGGTACAACCAGGACGGCGCGGTGCGGACCGGCGCCGCGACCGTCGCCGACCTGTTCCTGCCCGATGGCAGCTTCAAGGACTGGAGCCTGTCGATCTTCACGGGGCTGCTCGCCTACGACTGGCTGCGGGTGCTGATCTGGTTCGACCACATGGGCCTGCGCGTCGCCACGCTGGTCAACCTCACCTTCATCGGCGGCGATCGGCTCGACGAGGTGGCGGCGCGCTTCTCGGGCCATGCCGGGCGCACCCGCGTCATCCCCGAGGGCATCCGCCGCTTCGCCACCTGGGCGCCGCTGCTGATCCCCTTCTACATCCCGCACGGCCCCGACTGGGACCGCGCCTGGACGGGCGCCGAGACGATCGGCCGGGCGCATCCGCCCGTGACGGCCCCCGTGTGGAGCATCGTAGCGGTCTACGCGCTCGCCCTGTTCGGCGCGGGGCTGGCGTTCCGCGCCGTGTCGCGCGCCTGGAACGGTGCGCGCTTCTCCGGCGCGCCGGTGCGGCCCGGCACGCCCCACCAGCTCGTCGCCGGCCCGAAGCTCTTCGCGTTGGCCAACGGCTGCATGACGGTCGAGGTCGGGGCCGACGGGCGCGGCTACGCGGGCGTGGCGGGGGTGGTGCGATCCAGCCACCCCATCGACATCACCCGCCGCCCGCTCGACCCCCTCGACCTGCGCGGCCCCTTTGTGTTCCTGCGCGACGCGGCCGACGGCGCCACCGCCTCCGCACCCTGGAGCCTCGGCTTCGAGCCGATGCGCCGCGCCGGGCCCGACTACCGCGTGAGCCAGCCCGACCCCGCCACGATCGCTCTGCGCAACACGGTCGAGGGCGTCAGGGCCGAGGCCTCGATCAGCCTCGCCGAAGGCGAGCCGCTGGAATACACCCGCGTCGTCCTCACCAACGAGGGCGACTGCCCGCGCCGCCTGGAGCTCACGAGTTACCGCGAGCTCGCGGTGCACGAGCTCGGCGCCTACCTGCGCGACCCGGACTTCAACGCGCTGCACGTGGAAAGCTGGTTCGTGGCCTCGCTCGGCGCCGTGCTGGCCCGCAACCGGCCGCTGCGCGACCCCGCGACCCACCGCATGTCGCACGAGACCTGCTTCCACGCGGTGCAGCCAGGGACCGGCGCGCGGCTGGTCGGCTACGAGGACTCGCGCACGCACTTCATCGGCCCCGGCGGGCTGCGCGACCCGCGCGGGCTCGGCGCGGCGGGCTGGCGCGATCTCGGCGACGAGGCCGAGATCTACACC
>CAXTFP010000147.1:0-7250 GCA_964243135.1 uncultured Lichenihabitans sp. | reverse complement strand
TTCGCGGCCCTGATCGCGGCTCCCAACGCGGCCAAGTCGACGCTGATCAACGGGCTCGTCGGCTCCAAGGTGTCGATCGTGTCGCGCAAGGTGCAGACCACGCGGGCGCCGGTGCGGGGCATCGCGGTGCGGGGCGACGCCCAGATCATCTTCGTCGACACGCCCGGCATCTTCGCGCCCAAGCGCCGGCTCGACCGCGCCATGGTCCAGGCCGCCTGGGGCGGGGCCGGCGACGCCGACGCGGTCGCGCTGCTGATCGACGTGCGCAAGGGCCTCGACCCGGAGAACGAGGCCATCCTGGGCCGCATGGCCGAGGGGCGGGCGCGCCGCTTCCTGGTGCTGAACAAAATCGACACGGTCGAGGTCGAGCGGCTCCTCAAGCTCGCCGAGACGATCAACGCGCGGCTCCCCTTCGACGACACATTCATGCTGTCGGCGCTGCGCGGGCACGGGGTCGAGAAGTTCCTGTCCGTGCTGGCGGCCGCCATGCCGCCCGGCCCCTGGCTCTACCCCGCCGACCAGGTGACGGACGCGCCGCTCCGGCTCTTCGCCGCCGAGATCACCCGCGAGAAGATGTTCGAGCGGCTGCACGAGGAGTTGCCCTACCAGACCACCGTCGAGACCGACGACTGGAAGACTCTGCCGGACGGCTCGGCCCGCATCGACCAGACGATCTTCGTGACCCGCGACGGCCACAAGAAGATCGTCATCGGCGAGGGGGGGCAGACGCTGAAGTCCATCGGCTCGGCCGCCCGCAAGGACATCGCCGAGGCGGCGGACAGCAAGGTCCACCTGTTCATCCACGTCAAGGTGCGCGAGAACTGGCTCGACGACCCCGAGCGCTTCCGCGGCATGGGCCTGGAGTTCCCGAAGGGGAAGTGAAGTCCCACGGGCCCTCGACCGGCCCGTCAGGACGGCGACCCGCCTCCGACCTTGGCCTCGCGCAGCACCGCGCCGACGAGCGCCCCCGAGGTTTCGAGCCGGCTCCACTCCGGCTGGCGGAGCTCGCCGCCCATGAAGACGTGGTCGCGCCGCGCCGTCGCCGGGCTCTCGGCCGGGCGCAGGGCCGCGAAGTGAATCTCCTTCGGGGCGGCCCCGGCTACGATGCGGGCGACGTTGCGCTCGGTGATGCCGCCGCCCGGCATGACGATGATGCGGTCCCCGGCGCGCCGCACGAGGTCGGCGATCAGCGGCAGGCCTTCCAGCACCGTGGCCTCCTGCCCGGAGGTCAGCACCCGGTGGACGCCGAGCCCGACCAGCATCTCCAGCGCCTCGACGGGGTCGGGCGTCATGTCGAAGGCGCGGTGGAACGTCACCGACAGCGGCCCCGCGGCCGCCATCAGCGCGCGGGCGCGGGCCTCGTCGATCCGCCCGTCCGGCAGCAGCGCGCCGATGACGACGCCGTCGGCACCCTCGGCCCGCGCGGTCTCGACGTCGACCAGCATGGCGGCGGTCTCGTCGTCGTCGAACACGAAGTCGCCGCCGCGCGGCCGGACGATGACGTGGAGGCCGATGCCCGCGACCGTGCGGGCCCGGCGGATCGCCCCGCGCGACGGGGTGATGCCGCCCTCGAACAGGTCGGCGCAGAGCTCCACCCGGTCGGCCCCGGCCGCCCGCGCCGCGCGCACCCCCATCACCGAATCGACGCAGATCTCGAACCGCACCGTCACCCTCCCGTCCGTCCCGCCGCCATCCTGCGCCCGCGCCCGCTCCCCCATCAAGCCCCGGCGCTCCGGCCCCAGCGCGCGGACAGGCGGGCGCGGGGCGTGAAGGTCGCGTCGCGGTCGAAGGGGAAGATCGGCCCGACGCGGCGCCGGTTCGGCAGGCCGCGGATGTCCTGGTTCACCACGCCCTCCGTCAGGGCCATGAGGTTGGGGTTCGCCAGCGGCGCCAGCTCGGGCGACAGGTAGCCCGACTTCACCACCAGCAGCCGCACCGCGGCGGGGTCGAGCCCGAGGCGGCGGAAGTCCGCCAGCGCGTGGTAGGGCCGCCGCCGCGCCGACAGCACCACCTCGACCCCGCCGGCCCGGACGACGGCCTGCCGCTCGGCGGGAAGGCCCGGATCGTCGAGCCGCAGCACGAGCCCCTCGACCTCGGCCGGCGCCGTCGAGGGGTCGAGGCTTCCGCCGATGCGCAGGGGCAGCGTCGCGCCGGTGCCCGCCGCGAAGCAGGCCTCCAAGGCCGGCCGGTCGGCGATGCCGGCGAGCAGCGCGCCCCGCCAGCCCCGGCCCAGCAGGGCCTTCAACACGTCCGCCCGGTCGCCGACCCCGCCGCCCGTCGGGTTGTCGCCCGAATCGGCCAGGATCACCGGGCGGGTGGCGAGGCCCTCCGCGATGTCCAGCATCGCGTCGAGCGGGCCCGTCACCGGCCCGAAGCCGAAGTCCCCGCGCGCGTCCCAATAGGCCGCGGCCACCGCCTCGGCGGCGGCCGTGGCGCCCGCGGCGTCGAAGCCCGTGACCACCGCGCAGGCCGTGGCGCGGGGCTCGTCGGCCCACACGTAGCCGATCATCAGCTCGGCATCGCGCACGCCGAAGCGCCGCTCCACCTCGGGCAGGGCGGCGTAAAGGTCGCGGGCGGGGCGGTCCTCCGTCGAGGTGCACTCGCCCGGCAGCAGCACCGGCACCGGCGCCCAGGCCACGCCCGGCCGCCGGCCGCTGCGCAGCGCCTCCACCAGCATCGCCCAGGCCCGCTCCAGGGTAGCCCGCACGTCGATGTGCGGCGCCGTGCGGTAGGCCGCGAAGATGTCGATCCCGTCGACGACGCGCTGGCTGACGTTGCCGTGGAGGTCGTAGCTCGCGGCCACGACGCAGGCGTCGCCGACGGCGGCCCGCGCTGCCGCGATCCAGTCCCCCTCCGCGTCGTCCATCCCCTCGACGCTCATCGCCCCGTGCAGGGCGAGGTGGAGGCCGTCGACCGGCAGGCTCGCATCGAGCCGGGACAGGAACTCGGCCTTCAGCGCCTCGTAGGCCCCGCGCGACACCGGCCCGCCCGGCACGGCGCGGGCGTGCAGCAGCGGCAGCACCTCGACGTCCGCCGCGCCGGCCAGAAAACCGAAATGGTCCGCTTGGTGGATCTCGGCGCCCCGCAGCACGCGGAAATCCTCGGCGGTCATCAGCACCGGGGACGAGGTGCTGCATTCCGTGTGGATCCCGCCGACCGCGATCCTCATGCGCTAGAGGCTCGGGCTCAGGGGCGCGATGGCGGCGAAGCGCAGCCAGTCCTTGTTGGCCCGGGGCGTCCAGGCGGCCTCGGCCACGGCGGCGAGGCGCGGGAAGACGAGGCGGTTGAAGTAGGCCCGCGAGGTGAAATATTCGCACCAGATGCAGGCTTGCACGCCGCGGATGTGGTGCTTCAGCTCGTCCGGGAAGCCGTCATCGGCCTCGAAGGCGTAGGTTCGGGCGGGCGGCACCGTGCCGGCCCAGCTCGCGCCGGGCTCCTGCCAGGCGTCCGCCTGCACCATGTCGAGGTAGTAGGCCTGGCCGGGCGAGATCACGACGTCGTAGCCGCGGCGCGCCAGCTCCGCGCCCACGTCGGCCTTCTCCCACGCGGTCAGCAGGGTCCCCTCGGGGTCGACGCCGCCGCCGTGCGCCACCTCGTTCCAGCCGACCAGCACCTTGCCGCGCCGGGTCAGCATGGCCTTCACGCGGGTGAGGAGGTGGGATTGCAGCTCGAACGTGCCGGCGAGGCCGTGCTCCGCCATCAGGGCCTTGGCCTGCGGCGAGGCGAGCCAGGACCCGTTCGCCACCTCGTCGCCGCCGACGTGGATGTATCGCGAGGGGAACAGCGCCGCCACCTCGTCGAGCACAGCTTCGAGGAACGTGTAGGTCGCGGCGATGCCGGGGTTCAGCGCGTTGTTGGCGTAGCCCTGGACCGAGTGGTAGCTGTCGGGCGCCTCCTGCCCGTCGGCGAGCTCCGGCAGGGCGACGAGCGCCGCCGTGCTGTGGCCGGGAATCTCGATCTCGGGCACGACCTCGACGTGGAGCGCGGCCGCGTGGGCCACCACCGCCCGCGCGTCGTCCTGGCTGTAGAAGCCCTCGACCGGCTCGGCGCCGTTGCCCAGTTGCGGCAGGAGCGGCCCGTCGGGACCGCGGCGCGCGCCCACGTCGGTCAGGGCCGGGAAGGCCTTGATCTCCAGCCGCCACGCCTCGTCTTCCGTCAGGTGCCAGTGGAAGATGTTGAGCTTGAACCAGGCCAAGATGTCGACGAAGCGCGTCACGTCGGCCATGGGGTAGAAGCGCCTGCACACGTCGAGGTGGCAGCCGCGCCACACGTAGCGGGGCGCGTCCGAGATCACGCCCGTGGCGGGGAAGCGGAACAGGAGGCCGGGCGAGCGAGCGCCGTGCAGCAATTGCGCCAGCGTGGTCAGCCCGTATTGCCGGCCGGCCGGTCCGCCGTAGCCGAGCCGCACCTCGTCGGGCGCAAAGGTCAGGGCATAGCCTTCGGCCGCGAGGCCGGGCTCCGCGGCGAGGCGGAGCGCCCGGCCCCCCGGGGCCGCGATCAGGCTGAAGGGCATGGGGTGAGTCGGGAACAGGCGCTGGGCCAGCGCCTGCACGGATTCGATGGCGCGGAGGTCGTCCAGCGCCGTCCCCACCACGGGGAACAGGGCCGTGGGCGGGGCGTCGCCGGGCTCGGCCGCGATCTCGCGCGGCCAGGGCTGCACCGCGAAGGGCAGGTCGAGCCTGCCCTCGGGCAGGAGCACCGGCGGCGGCTCGCTCGGGCGCCCGTCGAGCAGCAGGTCCGACACGGCCACGGGCCGATGCTCGCCGCCCGGCAGCGTGAGGTAGGCGGCCGTGGCCCCATCGGTGCAGTGCTGGGGCGCGCGGTTGAGGCCGCCCACCGTGAAGCTCCAGCGCTCGCCCGGCGCCAGCACCAGGCCCCAGGGCGGCGCGAAGGCGTGGTAGTTGGCGTCGCGCTTCAGCAGCACCGCGTTGTCGCAGGCCGCGGGATCCACCACCCGCGTCATCGACGTGTACACGAGGCGGAAGTCCTCGACCGGCTCCGGGCCGAGGTTGACCAGGGTGAAGGTGAAGCGGCCCCCCGCCCCATCGCCCGGGTGCCAGGTGCTTTCGAGGCGACAGGTCGGCGTCGGCATGGGTGGTCCTTCGGGGGATTCGGGGGTCGGCGGTGTGGGGCGGGAACTATTGATGTGCGGCGGCGGGAGGCGGGCCCCGCCTCAATCCGCCTTGCCCCGGTAGGCCACGCAGTCGATCTCGACTTTGCAGTCGACCATCATGGAGGACTGGACGCAGGCCCGGGCCGGGGGGTGGGCGCCGAAATAGCCCTGGTAGACGCCGTTGAAGCTCCAAAAATCGCGCGGGTCGTCGAGCCATACGCCGACGCGCACGACATGTTCCAGGCCGTAGCCGGCCTCCTCCAGGATGGCGACGAGGTTGGCGATGGCCTTGTGGGTCTGGGGCACGATCCCGCCGCCGACGATCTCGCCGCCCTCCATGGCGACCTGTCCGGACACGTAGAGCCAGCCGTCGGCCTCGACGGCGCGGGCGAAGGGCAGGCCCTGGCCGCCCGCACCCGCCTGCTCGGCCCCGTAGCGCTTGAGGGTCATGGTCGCCTTGGCCTTCGATGAATGGGTCTTGAAGATGGGATTTCAAAGGGCGCGCCCTTTGGCGGGTTCGGGGGCGGAGCCCTGGAGAAGTCTACTTTTGCATCTCCAGGGCTCTGCCCTGGACCCGCAAAAGGCCGGGGGCCCTTTGAAACCGGATTGAAGCGAAGCTTCAGGCCGCCGCGGCCTTGAGCAGCCGTGCGTCGATCGCCGTCAGGGCGACGCGCCGCTCGAAGGCTTGGCCCGCCGTGTCGAACAGGTGGCAGTCGGCCGCGCGGATCCCGGCCGCGACCCGCTCGTCCGCCTGGATCGGCGCATCCCCCGGCAGGATCGCGCAGAAGGGCTCGACCTCCTCCCCGCGCGGCGCGTAGGCCACGGTCTGGGCGCCCAGCCGCTCGATCACCGTCGGCACGACTGCCAGCGTCAGGTCGCCGGGCCCGATCTGGACGTGCTCGGGCCGCACTCCGAGCGTCAGCGGCGCCCCGACCGTCACGCCGGCGCGGGGTGCCACCGGGAGCGTGGCGGTCTGCTCGCCATATCCGACCTCGATCCCGGCCTCGCCGACGCCGCGGCACACCACCGGCAGCATGTTCATCCGCGGGTTGCCGATGAACTGGGCCACGAAGGTGTTGGCGGGCTTGTGGTAGAGTTCGAGCGGCGCTCCGGTCTGGGAAATCTCGCCGGCGTTGAGCACCACGATGCGGTCCGCCATGGTCATGGCCTCGACCTGGTCGTGGGTGACGTAGATCATCGTGGCCTTGAGGCGGCGGTGCAGCGTGGCGAGTTCGAGGCGCATGTCCGAGCGGAGCGCCGCGTCGAGGTTCGACAGGGGCTCGTCGAGCAGAAAGATCTTGGGCTCGCGCACGATGGCCCGGCCGATGGCGACGCGCTGGCGCTGCCCGCCCGACAGGAGCCCCGGCTTGTGCTGCAGCCGCCCGTCGAGGTGCAGGATGCGGGCGGCCCGCTCCACCCTGGCGCGCAACTCGTCCTCCGCCATCTTCTCCACCCGCAGCGGAAAGGCGATGTTCTCGAACACCGTCATGTGCGGGTAGAGCGCGTAGGACTGGAACACCATGGCGATGCCGCGCTTCACGGGCGGCAGGTCGTTGACCCGCCGCCCGTCGATGAGGATGTCGCCGGCCGTGATCGTTTCCAGTCCGGCGATCATCCGGAGCAGCGTCGACTTCCCGCAGCCCGACGGCCCGACGAAGACGACGAACTCGCCGTCATCCACGTCGAGCTGCACGCCCTTGATGATCTCGGTCGTCTCGAACGACTTCCGGACCTGATGGAGGGTGAGGTGTCCCAAAACGCTGTCTCCGCTCGCCTCCGATGTGCGGTCCGGGGCAGGAAACGCTGCCCCGGAGCCGTCGTGTCCTCATCCGGTTTCCGTCCGGTCGCTTCCCCTCGCCGCTCATCCCCGCCTTTGCGGGGATGAGCGGGGGGAAAGGCCGATCCGAGCCGACTGGCCGGCCGCGTTACTTGTACTGCTCGATCTCGGCGGACGTCTTCTTCAGCGCGTCCGCCGGGGCCGCCTTCCCGGTGACGACCGACTGGACCATGTCGATCATCGCGTTCTGGAAGCCCTTGTAGTCGTTGAAGAGCGGCTCCGGCCCGCCGAACTTGATCCCCTGGACGAAGGGCTTCCAGGCGGGATGGTCGCTCACGAACTTGTCCACGGTCGCCGAGG
>CAXTFP010000146.1:5373-7252 GCA_964243135.1 uncultured Lichenihabitans sp. | reverse complement strand
GCCGAAGCCGGCGGGCCGGTGCGGATGCGGCATGCGGCGCGGCCGGTCATCGACCTCGACGAGCTGTGGGCCCCGGTGCGGCCCGAGCGCGCCGTGGGGGACCGCGAGTTCCTGCCGGGCGCCCTGGAGATCCTGGAGGCGCCGGCCTCGCCGGTCCGGGTGGCGCTGATCTACCTGCTCTGCGGGCTGGTGGCCACGGCCCTCGCCTGGTCCTGGTTCGGCCACCTCGACGTCTACGCGGACGCCACCGGCAAGGTGCAGGTGTCGGGCCGCACCAAGGTCGTGCAGCCGATCGCCTCGGGCGAGGTGCGGGCCATCAGGGTCGCGGACGGCGACAAGGTGAAGGCCGGCGCCGTGCTGATCGAGCTCGACCCGACCGCGGCCCAGGCCGAGCGCACGGTGGCGCGCGACAGGCTGTTCAACGCCCGCGCCGAAGTGGCGCGGCGCCAGGCCGAGATCGCGGCGGTCGGGCGCTCGCCCGTCGACGCCGATCCCAAGGTCGACTGGCCCTCCGACCTGCCCGCCGCCGTGGTGGGGCGCGAAGCGCAGGCGACCCGCAGCGACCTGTCGAGCCTCGCCGCGACCCTCGCCAACCTCGAAGCCCAGAAGGCCGCGACGGTGGCGGATCGCGACAAGTACCGCGCCAACATCGGCCCGCAGCAGAACGTGATCAAGCTGATCGGCGAACACCTCGGCATGCGCAACACGCTGTTCAAGAACGGGTGGGACAGCCGCGTCACGGTGCTGGAGCAGGAGCAGCAGTTGCAGACCGCGCAGCTCCAACTCGTCAACCTCCAGGGCAGCTTGGCCCAGGCCGAAGCCGCGATCCCCGTCATCGACAGCAAGATCGCGCTGACCCGGCAGGGCTCGATCACGGCCAACACGACGGCGCTGGTGCAGGCGCAGCAGCAGATCGACCAGTTCACGCAGGACCTCGCCAAGGCCGACGAGACCCTGTCGCACATGACGCTGCTGTCGCCGATCGGCGGCACCGTGCAGGCCACGGCCGTGACCACGGTCGGGCAGGTGGTGACCGCGGGTCAGCAGGTGATGCAGATCGTGCCGGACGGCACCCCGCTCGAGGTCGAGGCCTATATCCTCAACAGCGACGCCGGCTTCGTCCAGGTCGGGCAGGCCGCGACCATCAAGGTCGACACGTTCCCCTACACGCGCTACGGCACGATCTCGGGCAGGGTGACGCGGCTGGCGGCCGACGCCCTGCCCGGCAAGCAGGCCCAGCAGCAGCAGTCGAACGGCTCGATCCCGCCGAGTGCCGATGGCTCCATGTCGGCCACCAGCGCGGCCCAGCAGACGACCGACCTCGTCTTCCCCGTGACCGTGGTGCCGGACCGGCCGGGGTTGACGGTGGGCGGCCGCCTGCTGCCCCTGACGCCCGGCATGACGGTGACGGTCGAGATCCGCACCGAGAGCCGCCGCGCGATCGATTACATCCTGGCACCCCTGCATTCGATGTTCGAACAGGCGGGGCAGGAACGATGATAGCGCTCGTCGCGTTCGCCCGGTGGGGTGGAAAAGGGCCTGTGCTGCATCGGCCACACGATCACCAATCCCTCGGGATAACGGAGACAAAACTTGACTATAGTCTTGTCGCTCAGGTGATATCACCGGACAGTGTCGCAGTGCATGAAGCGCACTGCACCTGTAACGGGAATCTTAATCATTAGCATAGTCTCCACAGGGCTAGCTCAAAGGTAGGAAGTCGATATGTCAGGTTACAGTTACGGCGGCAGCTACGGTGGTAGCTACTACGGCGGCAGTTACGGCGGTAGCTACTACGGTGGCGGCTACGGCGGGTACTACGGTGGCGGCTACGGCTACGGCGGGTACTACGGCGGCTACGGCTACGGCGGGTACTACG
>CAXTFP010000146.1:0-5273 GCA_964243135.1 uncultured Lichenihabitans sp. | reverse complement strand
CGGCTACGGCTACGGCGGGTACTACGGCGGCTACGGCTACGGCGGGTACTACGGCAGCTACGGCTACGGCGGGTACTACGGCAGCTACGGCTACGGCGGGAGCTACGGCGGCTACGGCTACGGCGGGAGCTACGGCGGCTACAGCTACGGCGGTGGTTACGGCTACGCCTACAGCGCGGCCGCCTGAGGCGCCTTTCAATCCAAGGTCACTCATTCGTGACGGCGCCGGCTTTCGAGCCGGCGTTTTTCGTGGAAGATCGTCGATCGCCGATCAGCGAGGCACGCGCCGTCGACCCGCGCCGGCGGCCCGAACGGGCGCCGGTGACGCGCAGGGGGAGACGCCGGGGCACATCGATGCGGAGCCTCGCCCAGCTTCAGCAACACCCACGGAGCGGGGGCGGTCGGCCCGGAACCTCTCACGTCGGGAACGCGGCTCCGGTCAGGGGCGGGCGTCCGCCACGCGCCCCAGCCAGTTGCGGTAGAACCGCGTCGCGGAGGCCTGCCACTGGCCGATGTTCGCCGGCCGGAAACGCCAGGCGCGCGGGAAGGCCTCCCAGGACGAGCGGTCGCGCCGCTCGAGCGCCCGGTCCCGGAACGCGGTCGCGGCCCGCTCCGTGCGGGCGTCGAAGTAATGGCGGGGCAGGGCGGGCAGGTCGTCGCGCTCGCCGTCCAGGAAGCGATGGGCGTCGCGGCGGTATTCCCGGAACAGCGACTCGGCGTCGTATTCGGGGTGCCCCTGCAGGAACACGAACAGGCTGCCCCACTGCTTCGTGAAGCTGTCGACGCCGGCCTCGGCCGAGCGGGAAGCGATGCGGTAGCCGTGCGAGCGCAGGTCGTCCTCGGCGAGGTCGTTCCAGCGCGAATGGGGCACCAGCAGGCGCGTCTGTCCCTCGCCGAGCAGCCCGTCGGCCGCCGTCACCGCGCAGTCGTAGAGGCCGAAGCGCTTCTCGGGCAGGCGCCGCCGCTGGATGCCGTCGAGGTGCAGCACGGCCGCGTGGGCCGCGAGACAGGACCAGACCGTCGAGGCCGTGTTGTGCTCCGCCCAATCCACCACGCGCGTCAGCTCGCCCCAGTAGGGCTCGTCGGCGAGCGAGGCCGCCACGGGTTCGGCCCCGGTTACGATCAACCCATCGAGGCGCGCGCGCTCCAGCGCCCCGAGGTCGCGGTAGCGCCCGGCGAGATAGGTGCGGGCCGCGGCCCCGCGCGGCACCCCGCCGAGCGAGAACAGGTGGAGGCGCACGTCGGTGGCGCCCGAGGCCGCGGCGAGCAGGCGGGCGAACTGCCGCTCCGTCGCCTTCAGGGCCGCGTCCGGCATGTTGTTGACGAGCCCGATGTCGAGGCGGCCATACGGCGCCTTCGAGGCCGCGTCGCCGTGCCCCGTCCCCAGCCGGGGCGACGCGGGCGGCATCGCCCAGCCGGCCGCGCCGGCGCCTTCCACCATCAGCGGCATGACGGCCCTCCCCGCATCGCGATCCGCCCACTCATTCGGCCGCCACCGCGCGGGCACCGCGCCGGGCCGCGGCGCCGAGCGCCTGGTCGAGGTCCGCCAGGATGTCGTGGATGTGCTCGATGCCGACGCTGAGCCGGATCGTCTCCGGGCGGACGCCGGCGCCGTGCTGCTCGGCGGGCGACATCTGCCGATGGGTCGTCGAGGCCGGGTGGCAGGCGAGCGACTTCACGTCGCCGATGTTGACGAGCCGCTTGACGAGCTTCAGCGCGTCGTAGAAGGCCACGCCGCCCTCGAAGCCGCCGACCGCCCCGAAGGTCAGCAGGGAGGGCGGACGGCCGCCGAGGTAGCGCTGGGCCAGGGCGTGGTAGGGCGAGGACGGGAAGCCGGCGTAGTTGACCCAGGCGACGCGCGGGTCGCGCGCGAGGAAATCCGCCACGCGGCGGGCGTTCTCGACGTGGCGCTCGACGCGCAGCGCCACGGTCTCGATACCCTGGAGCAGCAGGAAGGCGCTCATCGCGGGCAGCACGGCGCCGGTGGTGCGCTGGTAGACGCTGCGGCAGCGGGCCGCGAATGCCGTGCGGCCGAAGCGCTCCGTGTAGACCATGCCGTGGTAGGAGGCGTCCGGCGTCGAGAACATGGGGAAGCGGTCGGCATGCGCCGCCCAGGGGAAGGTGCCGCCGTCGATCACCGCGCCGCCGAGCGTCGTGCCGTGGCCGCCCATGAACTTCGTCAGCGACGTGACCACGACATCCGCACCGTGCTCGATCGGCCGCACGAGGATCGGGGTGGCGACGGTGTTGTCGACGACGAGCGGGACGCCGTGGCGGTGCGCCACCTCGGCCAGGGCTTCGAGGTCCGGGATGTTGCCGGCCGGGTTGCCGACGCTCTCGCAGAAGACCGCGCGGGTGTCGCGGTCGATCATGCGCTCCACGTCCTCCGCCGCGTCCGAGGCGGCGAAGCGGCCGGTGATGCCCTGGCGCGGCAGGGTGTGGGCGAGCAGCGTATGGGTGGTGCCGTAGAGCTGCGGCACGGTGACGATGTTGCCGCCGCCGTCCGCGAGGTTGGCCAGCGCGTAATAGGTGGCGGTCTGCCCGGTCGACACCGCCACCGCGGCGGCCCCGCCCTCCAGCGCCGCGACCCGCTCCTCCAGCACTGCCACCGTGGGGTTGGAGATGCGGCTGTAGCGGTAGCCCTCCTGCTCCAGGTTGAAGAGGGCCGCGCCGTGGTCCGCGCTGTCGAAGGCGAAGGCTGCCGTCTGGTAGATCGGCACCGCCACGGCGTGGGTGGTGGGGTCGTCGCTGAAGCCGGCGTGAAGCGCGAGCGTCTCGTTCCGCATGGATGCAGCCTCGTCCCGATTCGGCGCGGCGGCCGATGCGTCGCCGCCGTGACCCGTCCCAGATCGAACAGATCATGGATGATCGAGGTGAAGACCCCGTCACTCGAAGACGCGAAAGCGACGTCCATGCCGGAGGATCGCCGCGATACTGAACAAAGACGAAACGCTCGCGCGCGATAACCTTAACGGATGGGGGGTCGACCCGATTCAGGGACGTGAAACGTCGTCCCTCCACTCTGATTCAGGTTTCGAAAGGCTCTCGGCCTTTTGCGGGTCCAGGGCGGAGCCCTGGGGGACGAGCGGGATGCGCGAGATTGAACGATCGACCTGAGCCCCCGCCGCCACGGCCCTCCCCGTCCCGGCGCTGGCTGCGCGCCCTGGAGATGACGGCCGGCCTGGAGGCGGCCGGTCGGACCTTCCCGGACGTCATCGACGCGCTGGCGCTGGAGCACGGCGCGCGGCCGGCCCTGCTGTCCGACGTCGAAACATTCAGCTTCGCGGAGCTCGCGGCCCGGTCCAACCGCTACAGCCGCTGGGCTCTGTCGCTGGGGCTGCGGCCGGGCGACACGGTGGCGCTGCTGATGCCGAACCGGCCCGACTATCTCGCGGCCTGGATCGGCATCGCGCGCGTCGGCTGCACGGCGGCGCTGCTCAACACGGGCCTCAGCGGCGCGTCGCTGGCCCATTGCGTCGCCGTGGCCGATGCGACCGCGATCATCGTGGCGGAGCCCTGCGCCGCGGCCTATGCCGGCGCCTTGCCCCATTTGGCCGACCCGCCCCGCGCGTGGCGCCACGGCGGGGATCTCGACGCCGCGCTCGACGCGCTGTCGGGCGCGCCGCTCGGCCCGGAGGAGCGCCGGCCGGTGGGCCTGTCGGACAGGGCCCTGTGCATCTACACCTCGGGCACGACGGGGCTGCCGAAGGCCGCCCAGGTCAGCCACCGGCGCATCATGACCTGGAGCCACTGGTTCGCCGGCCTGGCCGGCATCGGCCCCGAGGACCGCATCTACGACTGCCTGCCGCTGTTCCACAGCGTCGGCGGGGTGGTGGCGCCGGGCTGCGTGCTGGTGGCGGGCGGCTCGGTAGTGGTGGCCGAGCGCTTCTCGGCGCGGCGCTTCTGGGACGACGTCGCGCGCTGGGACTGCACGCTGTTCCAGTACATCGGCGAACTGTGCCGCTACCTCCTGGCCGCGGCCCCGGAGGGCGCCCCGCCGCCGGCCCACCGCCTGCGGCTCTGCCTCGGCAACGGGCTGCGGCCCGACATCTGGACGGGTTTCAAGGACCGGTTCGCGATCCCGGAGATCCTGGAATTCTACGCCGCCACCGAGGGGAGCTTCTCGCTCGTCAACGTCGAGGGCACGGTGGGCTCCATCGGCCGCATCCCGCCCGTGCTGGCGCACCGGTTCCCGGCCGCCCTCGTGCGCTTCGACGTCGACACGGGCCTGCCCGCGCGCGACGCGCGGGGCTTCTGCAACCGCGTCGCCGCCGGGGAGGCCGGCGAGGCGATCGGGCGGCTCGGCCGCGGGGGCGGCAGCTTCGAGGGCTACACGCGCCCCGCAGACGGCGACGCCAAGGTGCTGCGGGACGTGTTCGAGCCCGGCGACCGCTGGTTCCGCACCGGCGACCTCATGCGCCAGGACGCGGCGGGGTTCTTCTTCTTCGTCGACCGCATCGGCGACACGTTCCGCTGGCGCGGCGAGAACGTCTCGACCGCCGAGGTCGCCGAGGTGCTGATGGGCGCGCCGGGGGTGGTCGAGGCGACGGTCTACGGGGCCGCGGTGCCGAACGGGGACGGCCGCGCCGGCATGGCGGCCCTGGTGGTGGGGGCGGGGTTCGACGTGGCGGCCCTGCGCGACCATCTGGCGACCCGCCTGCCGGCCTATGCCCGGCCCGTGTTCCTGCGCCTGATGGCCGGGATCGCCGCGACCGACACGTTCAAGCAGCTCAAGGCGCCGCTCGTCCGCGACGGCTTCGACCCGGCCCTGGTCGAGGACCCGCTGTTCGTCGACGACCGCGAAGCCGGCGCCTACCTGCCGCTCGACGCCGCGGCCCACGCCCGCATCGTGTCGGGCGCGCTGCGGCTATGAGCGCAGCGCGGCCCCGAGGTCGGCCGCGATCCCGGCGAGGGCGAGGCGGGCCGCCGGGATGAAGCCCGTGAGGCCGTAGAAGTGGTGGATCATGCCGGGATGGCAGCGGTGCGCGACCGCGACGCCCGCCGCGGCCAGCCGCCCGGCGTAGAGCGAGCCCTCGTCGCGTAGCGGATCGAACTCCGCCGTGTGGATATGGGTCGGGGGCATGGCGGACAGGTCGGGGGCGTAGAGCGGCGACAGCCGCGGGTCGGCGAGATCCGGGGTGCCGGGCGCGTAGTCGGCGAGGTCGCGCCGCATCAGCTCCGCGTCGAGCAGGTAGCCCTCGGCGAAGGCGCGGCGCGAGGCCGTCCCGGCGGCGGGGTCCGCGGCGGGCGCGGCGTCGAGCACGGGGCAGAGC
>CAXTFP010000145.1:0-7296 GCA_964243135.1 uncultured Lichenihabitans sp. | reverse complement strand
GCCGAGGCCTCGGCACGATCGCTCTTCAGGAACTTCAGGCGGGCCGGCGTGGCGCCGAAGAGGTCGCGCACCTCGACCGTGGTGCCGGGACCGCGCGACGCCGGCCGCACGGGCGACACCACGCCGGCGTCGACCGCGATGCGGTGGCCCTGGTCCGACGATCCCGCGCGTGACGCGATGTCGAGCCGCGCCACCGAGCCGATGGAGGGCAGGGCCTCGCCGCGGAAGCCGAGCGTGGCGATGGCGTCGAGGTCGCCGCCGGGCAGCTTCGAGGTGGCGTGGCGCTCGACCGCGAGGGCGAGGTCCTCGGCATCCATGCCGGCGCCGTCGTCGGTGACGCGGATCAGCGCGCGCCCGGCCGATTCGATGCGGACCGCGATCCGCCGCGCGCCGGCGTCGAGCGCGTTCTCGACGAGCTCCTTGATGGCCGAGGCCGGCCGCTCCACGACCTCGCCGGCCGCGATGCGGTCGATCAGGATGGGGTCGAGGCGGCGCACCGGCATGGCGGAGATGTCGTCCGGGGCAGGGTGGCCGTCAAGGGCGCGTTCTTGACGGATCGAGGCTCAGCCGAGCTTCGCCAGCATCTCCTTCACGATTCCGCTGGCGCGGCCGAAGTCGATCCGCCCGGCGTGCTTCGCCTTCACGGCCGCGATCACTCGGCCCATGTCCTTCGGGCCGGCCGCCGCCGTCTCGGCGATGGCTTCCGCGATGGCCGCGCGGGTCTCGGCCTCGTCCATCTGCCGGGGCAGGAACTCGCCCAGCACCGCGAGCTCGTCGCGCTCCTGGGCGGCCAGCTCCTCGCGGCCGGCGCCCTCGTAGGCCACGATCGAGTCCTGGCGCTGCTTCACCATGCGGCGCAGCACGGCCTGCTCGTCCTCCTCGGTCATCGGCTTGCCGGCCCCCCGCGCCTCGATCTCGCGGTCCTTCATGGCGGCCTGGATGAGGCGGATGGCGCCGAGGCGGCGCTTGTCGCCCGCCTTCATGGCCTCCTTCATCAGGGTCGGGAGCTGTTCACGCATGGGGATCTCCGGCCTCCCGCGCCGCGGCCGCCCCCCGCGATTGACCCCGCGGGGGGCTGACACTAACGATGCGGCATTCTCGAAACGTCGACAGGGGCGGGAGCGATCGGGCGCCGGCGGGATCCGCCGCGCCGGCATCGTCCGCCGGACCGCGGGTGTAATGCGCCGATGAGCGATGGACAAGACGCCGCCGTGACGGGCTGGGCCGACCCCGTGCCGACCGCCCTCCTGGTGCTGGCCGACGGCACGGTGCTGGAGGGCACGGGCTTCGGGGCGGTCGGGGCCTCCGTCGGCGAGGTCTGCTTCAACACCGCCATGACGGGCTACGAGGAGATTCTCACCGACCCGTCCTATTCGGGCCAGATCGTCACCTTCACGTTCCCGCACATCGGCAACGTCGGGGTCAACGAGGAGGACGTCGAGACGCTGACCGCGGGAGTCGAGGGCGGCGTGCGCGGGGTCGTGCTCCACGCCGCCATCACGGCGCCCTCGAATCACCGCGCGCGCCGGCCGCTCGGCGCCTGGCTGGAAGCCCGGGGCATCATCGGCATCGGCGGGGTCGACACGCGGGCGCTGACCGCGCTGATCCGAGACCGGGGCATGCCCAACGCCGTCATCGCGCACGACCCCGAAGGCCGCTTCGACCGGCCGGCGCTACTGGCGCGCGCCGCCGGCTGGCACGGCATCGACGGCACGGACCTCGTGCCCGGCGTGACCTCCGCGCGGAGCTCGGAGTGGGAGGAGACGGCTTGGCGGCTCGACGGCGGCTTCGGCCGGCGCCAGGACGCGCCGCTCCGCCACGTGGTGGCCATCGACTACGGGGTGAAGCGCAACATCCTGCGCCTTCTGGCCGAGGCGGGCTGCGCCGTCACGGTCGTGCCGGCCTCGGCCACGGCCGAGGACATCATGGCGCTGAAGCCCGACGGCGTGTTCCTGTCGAACGGCCCCGGCGACCCGGCCGAGACGGCGCGCTACGCGGGCAGCGTGATCCGCGACATCGTCGAGCGCCGCGTGCCGACCTTCGGCATCTGCCTCGGCCACCAGCTCCTCGCCCTGTCGCTCGGCGCCAGGACCGTGAAGATGCACCAGGGCCACCACGGCGCCAACCACCCCGTGAAGGACGGACGGACGGGCCGCGTCGAGATCGTGTCGATGAACCACGGCTTCGCGGTCGACCCCGCGACCCTGCCGCCCGAGGCCGTCGAGACCCACGTGTCGCTGTTCGACGGCACGAACTGCGGCATCGCGCTGTCGGACCGCCCCGCGTTCTCGGTGCAGTACCATCCCGAAGCTTCCCCGGGCCCGCATGACAGCCACGGGCTGTTCCGGCGCTTCGTCGAACTGATGGACGCCGACAAGGCGAAGGGCGGCGCAGCGTGAACGGGGTGGCCCCGGCCTGAAGGACGGGTGAACGCGCCGCTCAGGGCCGGTTCAACCGGGCGGTCCCACTCTCCCTCATCGTCACCGTGAAGAGGGTCTATCCATGTTGAACCGCATCGCGATCCTGGCGCTCGGGGCCGCGGCCCTCGGCGCTGCGGCCCTGCCCCACGCGGCCTCCGCCGCGGACTATTACGACGATGGGGCCGGGCGCTCCCCCGCGTTCCACGGCGACGACGGGTTCCGCGACGAGGGCTACGCGCCGCGCGAAGATTTCAGGCCCGTTCCCCGCTTCCACGGCCCCCAGCGCGACCCCGGCCCGGTCGTCTTCGACGAGCGCGGTCCCGACCGGCACCAACGCGGCCCCGGCTTCGGCGACGGTTTCGAGGGCGGCCCCATCTACGGAGTTCGTCGCCCCGATTTCGCCTACGGCCGCCCCGCGGGTTTCGGCCCCCGCTTCGAGCGCCCCTTCGGACCGGCCGACGGTCCCGACGGCTTTCGCGACCGCGGGCCCTTCCGCGGCCGCATCGCCTACGACGACGTGACGGGGCCGGTCGGCTCGGCCTACGGGCCGCCCCCCGGCGCGCCCGACGTCGGCTGCACGGTCGAGGAAGCCCGGTCGGTAACGCCCGCGGGCTGGCGCAAGATCGTCACCCACCGCACCTGCTACCGCCGCTGACGGTCCCGGTCACAGCCGGTTGAGGAAGCCCCCGAAGGCCATCAGGCCCTCGGGCCAGGGGCCGTGGCCCGAGTCCACGTTGATATGGCCGGCCTCGCCCGCGTCCACGAAGGCCGAGCCCCAGGCGGCGCTGAGCGTCGCGATCTCCTCGATTTCAACGTAAGGGTCGCTGCGGCTGCCGACCAGCAGGCTGCGGAAGGGCAGGGGATCGGTCGGGTAGGGGCGGAAGGCCGGGTCGATCTGCGGCAGGCCGAGGAGCGTCGCCTCGCCCGGCGGCGCCACCAGGAAGGCGCCGGCGATGCCGCCCAGGGCCGCGAGCCGGGGCGCCGCCCGCACGAGGGCGATCACGCCCAGGCTGTGCGCCACCGCCACGACCGGCCGTTCACAGCGCCCCGCGGCCTCCACGATCCGCTCCTCCCAGGCCGCGGCCTTCGGCGCGTCCCAGTCGTCCTGCTCGACCCGCAGGACGTTGGGCAGCCTCGCGCCCCAGCGGCTCTGCCAATGGTCGGGGCCCGAGCCGCCGAGGCCCGGAATGATGATGAGATCGGCGTCGCGGCTGCGCATGGGAGTCCGGGGTCTTCGGGAGCAGTGGGGCGTCGGCCGACATTGCCGCGGGGTGCGGCCCTCTGTCGAGCCTCGGCCGCGGCGCGAAACCCGTTCCCTCCGGCCCGCGTTCCCCCGTGAAGGAGCGCATCATGAGCAACTTCATCCCGGCCCTCGCGGCCGCCCTGCTCTGCGCGGCCGCGCCCGTCGCGGCCTCGGCGCAGACCGCCAACTCCAGCCCGACTTCCGGCACGGGGGCGGGCGGCGGCAACGTGACCCGCACGGCGCCCTCGGGCAGCACGGCCCTGCCCAACCCCGGCCAGCCCCAGGTGGGCGAAACCACGCCGCTGGAGCGCCGGGAGGAGCAGAAGAGCCAGAAGGACGCGACCATCTGCAAGGGCTGCTGACGCCCGGCGGCGGGGGCGGGAGGACGGCGATGCGGTGTCGCATCGCACCTCCATCGGCGTCGCTCCGGTGCTAGACCGCCGGCGGCGCGCGGTTGAGATTGCCGCCGACCGCCCGGAGCCCCGAACCCTTGCGCTTCTCCCTCGCCAACCTCGTCCGCCAAAGCTTCGCCGGCCACGAGGGCTGGCCCCGACAGTGGCGCGACGCGGAGCCGAAACCCGCCTATGACGCCGTGATCGTCGGGGCCGGCGGCCACGGCCTCGCCACCGCCTATTACATGGCGGCCGAGCACGGCATGCGGAACATCGCGGTCGTGGAGAAAGGCTGGCTCGGCGGCGGCAACACGGGCCGCAACACCACCATCATTCGCTCGAACTACCTGTGGGAGGAGAGCGAGGCGCTCTACGATCACGCCATGGGCCTGTGGCAGGACCTGTCGCAGGTGCTGAACTACAACGTCATGTATTCGCCCCGCGGCTGCATGATGCTGGCCCACAACATCCACGACGTGCAGGTGTTCAAGCGCCACGTCCACGCGAACCGGCTGGCCGGCATCGACAACCAGTGGCTTTCGCCCGAGCAGGCCAAGGCGTTCTGCCCCATCCTCAACACGTCGGAGGCGATCCGCTATCCCGTGCTCGGGGCGACGCTGCAGCGCCGCGGCGGCGTGGCACGCCACGACGCCGTCGCCTGGGGCTACGCCCGCGCGGCCTCGGCGCTCGGCGTCGACATCGTGCAGAACTGCGAAGTGCAGGGCATCGCGCGCGACGCCGCGGGCGCCGTGTCGGGGCTGGAAACGACGCGCGGCACCATCCGCACGAAGCGCGTCGGCGTGGTAGCGGCCGGCAACACCAGCCACGTCCTCGCCATGGCGGGGGTGCGGCTGCCGCTCGAAAGCTACCCGCTCCAGGCGCTGGTGTCCGAGCCCGTCAAGCCGATCAGGCCGTGCGTGGTCATGGCCAACGCGGTCCACGCCTCCATGTCGCACTCCGACAAGGGCGAGCCCGGCATCGGCGCCGGCACCGACGCCTACGTGAGCTACAGCCAGACGGGCGGGCTCCACATCGCCACCCACACGCTCGACGCCATCTGCGAGCTGTTCCCCCGCGTGCGGCGGCTGCGGATACTGCGGAGCTGGGGCGGCACCGTGGATGTCACGCCGGACCGCTCGCCGGTCATCGGCCGCACGCCGGTGCCGGGGCTGTTCGTCAACTGCGGCTGGGGCACCGGCGGCTTCAAGGCGACGCCGGGCTCGGGCCATGTCTTCGCCCACCAGGTCGCGACCGGCGAGCCCCACCGCATCAACGCCCCCTTCACGCTCGACCGGTTCCGCACCGGCAGGCTCATCGACGAAGCCGCCGCGGCGGCGGTGGCGCACTGACCGACATGCTGCTCATCCCCTGTCCGTTCTGCGGCCCCCGGCCGGAGATCGAGTTCCGCAACGCCGGCCACGCCCACGTCGCGCGCGACCCCGGCGTCGACGACCGCGCCTGGGCCGAGACGCTGTTCTACCGCGACAACCCGAAGGGCATCATGGCCGAGCGCTGGCGGCATTTCTCCGGCTGCGGCCGCTTCTTCAACGCGCTGCGCGACACGGTGAGCGACGCGATCCTCGCGACCTACCGCACGGGGGAGCCGCGCCCCGACGTGCCGGCGCCCGTGCCGGAAGGGCAGGCGCCGCGCATCGGCGCCGGCGAGGACATGACCCCGTGACGACCCTCAACCGCACCCCGCGCGGCGGGCGGATCGACCGCGCCCGGCCGCTGCGCTTCACCTTCGACGGCCGCGGCTACGCGGGCTACGGCGGCGACACGCTGGCCTCGGCGCTGCTCGCCAACGGCGTCCACCTCGTCGGTCGCTCCTTCAAGTACCACCGCCCGCGCGGCTTCCTCGCGGCCGGCGCCGAGGAGCCCAACGCCCTCGCCACCGTGCGGCGCGACCGCGCCCGCACCGAGCCCAACCTGCGCATGACGCAGGTCGAGCTCTACAACGGGCTCGTGGCGTCGAGCCAGAACGCCTGGCCGGCGCGGGGCTTCGACCTCGGCGCCGTCAACTCGCTCCTGTCGCCGATGTTCGCGGCGGGCTTCTACTACAAGACCTTCATGGGGCCGCGCTTCGTCAAGGGCGCGACGCTCTGGGCCAGGCTCTTCGAGCCGATGATCCGCCGCGCGGCCGGGCTCGGCGTGGCGTCGGCCGAGGCGGACCCCGACGGCTACGCCAACCGCTTCGCCCATTGCGACGTGCTGGTGGTGGGCGGCGGCCCGGCCGGCCTCGCGGCCGCGTTGGCCGCGGCCCGCGCGGGCGCCCGCACGATGCTGTGCGACGAGAACTCCGAGATGGGCGGCGCCCTCCTGTCCGAGCCCGCCGCGACCGTCGACGGGCTTCCGGCCGGGGCCTGGGTGGCCGCGACCCTGGCGGAGCTGGCGCGCCTCGGCGCCACCGTGCTGCCCCGCACGCAGGCCTTCGGCTATTACAACCACAACTTCGTAGCGCTGACGCAGCGCCTCACCGACCACCTGCCCCACCCCGCCGCCGGGGCGCCGCGCGAGCGGCTGTGGCAGGTGCGGGCGAAGCACGTCGTGCTGGCGACGGGCTCGGCCGAGCGCCCGATGGTGTTCCCCGACAACGACCGGCCCGGCGTGATGCTGGCGGACGCGGCCCGCGCCTACCTGCACCGCTACGGCGTCACCCCCGGCGAGCGCGCCGTGATCGTCACGGCCCACGACGCCGCCTACCGCACGGCGCTCGACCTCATGAAGGCCGGCGTCACGGTCGCCCGCATCGTCGACGTCCGGCCGCGCCCCTCGGGCCCGGCCGTCGAGGCCGCGCGCGGGGCCGGCCTCCTGGTCATGGCGGGCGGCACCGTGATCGGCACCAGGGGCTCGCTGCGGGTGTCGGCCGCCGTCCTGGCGCGGGTCTCGGGCGCGGGTGCGACCGACCACGAGACCGTGCCCTGCGACTGCCTGCTGATGTCGGGCGGCTTCACGCCGGCCGTCCACCTCTTCTCGCAGTCGCGCGGCAAGCTCCGCTACGACGCGGAAACCCAGCGCTACCTGCCGGGCGACCCCGCCCAGGTGCAGTCCTCCGCCGGCGCCTGCGCGGGCACCTGGGGGCTGGCGCGGGCGCTCGATCAGGGCCGGGCCGCCGGAGCCGCGGCCGCGGGCGCCGGGACAGGAGTGTTCGCAGCCCACGCCGTCGAGGGCGACCACCCGGACGACGCCGGAGGCCCGCTCGGCGCCCTGCCGCACGGCAGCGACCCGGCGCGCGTGAAAA
>CAXTFP010000144.1:0-7307 GCA_964243135.1 uncultured Lichenihabitans sp. | reverse complement strand
GCGCGGATGAGGGCGACCTCGCCCGCGCCGAGCCGCTCGGGCGGCGGGCCGGGCCGCAGCAGCCGGGCCGCGACGAGGTCGACGGTGGTCCGCTCGAAGCGCACCATCTCGCGCCGGCCGATCCCGCGCCGCTCCAGCATGTTGCCGACGCGGGCCGCGACCTCCTGCATCTCGATCGGACCCGCCATCACGTCGTCGGCGCCGATCTCCAGTCCCGCCACGCGTTCGACGGCGTCCAGGTCGGACATCAGGGCCAGCAGGGGGCTGGACGACCCGTCGCGGAGGCGGCGCAGAAGGTCGAGTGCCTCCTCGCCCGCGAGGTCGACGATAAGGAGGTCGGGTTCGACGCGCGGCGCGCTCCAGGCCCACTCGGCCGCAGAGGGCAGCGACGCGACGTCGTAGCCGAGATCGGACAGATAATCCGCGAGCGGCCGCTGCCCGGCCCCGCCGATCAGGGCGATCCGGGCCCGTCGCGTCATGGCCCGGCCGCGCCGGGCTTGTGGCAGGGGACGTTGCGATGCATCCTGCGATGATAGGCGAAAGCGATCCTTCGGGGAAACAGTGGCGGCTGCCATGAAGCAGACAGTGATCATCGTCGACGACGAGGAACATCTGCGCGAGGCCGTCGCCGAATATCTCGACACCCGCGGATTGCGCGTGCTGACGGCGGCCAGCGCGGCGGAGTTCCGCGAGCTGGTCCGCCGGGAAAGCTTCCAGGTCGCCGTCCTCGACATCGCCATGCCGGGCGAGGACGGCCTGTCGCTGGCCCGCTGGATGCGGCAATGGCCCGAGCGGCCGGGCGTGATCTTCGCGACGGCGTCCGGCACGCCGGTCGACCGTATCGTCGGGCTGGAGATCGGGGCCGACGACTACGTCGTGAAGCCCTTCGACCTTCGCGAGCTCCTGGCGCGCATCAGGTCGCTGCTGCGCCGGCTTCCGGACCGGGACGCGAACTCGCCCAGGCCGAACGCCACCGCCCGAACGGCCCGGGTCGGGCCCCACACCATCAACCTCGATGCGCGCCGCCTGATCGACGCCTCCGGGCGGGCGATCGAGCTCACGCCCACCGAGTTCGACCTGCTCGCCATGCTCGTGGCCCAGCCCAACCGCGTCTTCACCCGCGCCCAGCTCCTCGCCGGACAGGACGGGCGTGGGGAGGAGGACAGCGAGCGGTCCATCGACATCCGGGTGACCCGCCTGCGGCGCAAGATCGAGGGCGATCCCGCCCGCCCCACGCTGATCCGCACGATGCGCGGCGAAGGATATGTGTTCGTGCCGGAGCCGACATGCGCCGCGCTCCCTCGGCAGCGCGCCGGCCCCGGCCCCGGCGGAACCGCGTACCGGCCGGCTTCACCGGCGCCGTGCTCGAAGCGGCGCTCGACGCGGTCGTGCTCGGCGACGGCGACGGCCGCGTGCTGGCCTTCAACCCGGCGGCCGAGCGCCTGTTCGGCCGCCGGTCCGCCGACGCCAGGGGCCTGTCCATGTCCGACTTCCTCGTGCTGCCGCCGGGCGCCTCGGCCCCGGCGGGGGCTGGCAACCTGCTCGGCGTGCTCGGGGAGCGGTTGGAGATCGAGGGGCGCTCCCTGGACGGATCGACCTTTCCGGCCGAGATCGCGGTGCAACGGTTCACGCGCCGCGGCCGCGCCGGCTTCGCGGCCTACCTGCGAGACCTGACGGCCCAGCGCCGGGCGGAGGCGGAACTGGCCGAAAGCCGGCAGCGGCTGGGCGAGATCGAGAAATGGTCGGCCATGGGCTCGCTCCTGGCCGGCGTGGCCCACGAGCTGAACAACCCGCTGGCGATCCTCGTCGCCCAGGCGACCCTGCTCCACGAGCAGGCCGCCGACCCCGACGTCGCCCGCCGGGCCGGGCGCATCCACGACGCGGCGCAGCGCGCCGGCCGCATCCTCAAGGGCTTCCTGGCCATGGCGCGCCAGCGTCCACCCGCCCGCGAGACCGTGGATCTCAACGCCGCCGTCGAGGCCGCGCTGGAGCTCACGGCCTACGATCTCAGGCGCGACGGGATCACGGTCGAACGGGACCTGGATCCGGCCGTGCCGCCGCTCGCGGCCGACCGCGACCTGATCGGCCAAGCGCTGGTCCACCTGCTGTCCAACGCCCGGCAGGCTGCCGCCAACCGGAGCTTCGGACGGCGCGTGGCGGTGCGGACACGGGCCGGCGAGGGGGCGGCTCTGCTCTTCGTCGAGGACGACGGCGCCGGGATCCCGCCCGAGATCGCCGGCCGCGTCTTCGACCCCTACTTCACGACGCGGCCGCCCGGCACGGCGCTGGGGGTCGGCCTGTCGCTGGCGAGGACCATCGCCCAGGCCCACGGCGGCGCCCTCGCGCTGGAGCCGACGGCCGCGGGCGGGGGGGCGTGTTTCCGCCTGTCGCTCCCGGCCGCGCTCGCGGCCGAGGCGAGCGCGCCCGAGCCGCTCGGGCTGTCGATCCTGGTGGTTGACGACGAGGCCGAGGTGGCGGAAGCGCTCGCCGACCTCCTGGCCTCGCTGGGTCACCGGGCCGTGGTGGAGAATGATCCGGCCGCCGCGATCCTGAAGCTCCGCGATCGGCCCTTCGACGCCATCCTCGTGGATCTGCGCATGCCCGGCCTGGACGGGCTCGCGGTGCGCAGGCGGATCGCGGCGAGCGATCCTGCCCTCGCGTCCCGGACCGTCATCATGACCGGGGACACGCTCGCGCCGGCACGCGACCGCGAGGTCGCCCGGGAGCTCGCGGGAGCCATCGTCCTCGACAAGCCGTTCACGGCCTCCAGCCTGAGGGCGGTGCTGGAAAGGGTGGTGCAACCGTGATCGAGGACGGCATCCACGGCGGCCCCTTCAGGATCGTCCAGGACGATCACCTGATCATCATCGAGGACGACGCGCCGCAGCCGGGCCTGGACCAGCCGGGCTGGAAGGTCGCTGTGATCGACGACGATCCCGCGGTGCAGGAAGGCACCCGGTACGCGCTCGACGGCTACGCCTTGGACGGATGCGGCATCCACCTGCTGTCGGCCGGCTCGGCGGCCGAGGGACGCGCCCTCCTGGCCGAGCACCCGGACATCGCCGTGGTGCTCCTCGACGTGGTGATGGAGACCGAGGCGGCGGGGCTCGACCTCGTCGACCACATCCGGCGCACGCTGAACAACGAGCTGATCCGCATCATCCTGCGCACCGGGCAGCCCGGACAGGCGCCCGAGCGCCGCGTCATCGTCGACTACGACATCAACGACTACAAGGCCAAGACCGAGCTCACCGCCGCCAAGCTGTTCACGGCCATGACGGCCGCGCTGCGGTCCTACCAGCAGCTCCACCGCATGGCGCAGACGCGGCGCGGCCTGGAGATCATCATCGACGCGACCGCCAACCTCGGCGACCTCCGCTCGATCCACCGCTTGGCCGAGGGCGTCCTCACGCAGATCGCCAGCATCCTCGACGTCGATTGCGCCGGCATCCTCGTGCTGCGGGAAAGCCGCTCTCCCGGCGCGCCCTTCACGGTGCTGGCCGGCTCGGGCTGCTACAGCGAGGCCGTGGGCGCGCGGGCCGACTCGGGACTCTCGACCGACCTCGTCGCGGTCATCGAGCAGGCCTTCGCGCATCGACGCACCGAGTTCACGGCCGAACGCACCGTGCTCTACATCGGCACGGAGTCGGGCACAGAGATCGTGGTCGTGCTCGACTCGCGCAAGCACCTCGCCGAGACCGACCGGGCCCTGCTCGGCATCTTCTGCAATCGGCTATCCGCTAGCATCGACAACTTGGTGCTCTACGAGCAGCTCCAGGATGCGAACCGCCTGCTGGAAACGCGCATCGAAGCGCGCACGGCGGAACTCGCGCGCGCCAACCGCCGCCTCCAGGACGGGTGGCGGCGGGCGCGGCGCGCCAAGGCCTTCCAGAGCGAAGTCCTCGGCACCGTCGCGCACGATCTCAAGAACCCCCTGAGCGTGGTGCTCGGCCGGAGCGAGATCCTGAGGCAGCTCGTCGGCGCCGAGCCCGCCGCGCCGGAGCGTTGCCTCGCGCAGGTGCAGCACGTGACCGAGGCCGCCAAGCGCATGATCGCGATGGTGGACCAGCTCGTGGAGGCCGCCATGACGGACGCGACCGACATCGCGGTCCGCCCCGACCTCGGCGACCTCGCCGAGTTGCTCCGCGAACTGGTCGAGGCGAACCGTCCGCTGGCCGAGCGGAAGGGCCAGCGCATCGCGGTCGAGGCGCCGCGCGACCTGGTGGCGTCGTTCGACATGGGGCGCCTCCGCGACGCCATCGACAACCTCGTGAGCAACGCCGTCAAGTACAGCCCGCGCGGGGCGGAGATCGTCGCCTCGGCCTTCCGCGACGGGGCGGAGACGGTGGTCAGCGTCAGGGACGCGGGCCCGGGCCTCCAGCCCGAGGACCACGCCCGCCTGTTCGGCCGCTTCCAGCGGCTCTCGGCCAAGCCCACGGGCGGCGAAACCTCGACCGGCCTCGGCCTCTACAGCGCCAAGCGCGTCGTCGAACTGCACGGCGGGACGATCGCGGCCTCCTCGCCCGGCCCGGGCCTGGGCACGACCTTCACGATTCGCCTGCCCACCGTCCCGGCGGCCGCGCCGTGACGGAGGCGCCGGACGACCGCAGGCGGATCGTCGTGGTGGACGACGAGGCCGCGGCCCGCGAGATGGTGGGGGAATACCTGTCGCTGCAGGGCTTCGCCGTCACGCTCTGCACGGGCGGGGGCGAGTTGCGCCGCGCGCTCGCGGGCGAGCCCGCCGACCTCGTGCTGCTCGACCTCAACATGCCGGAAGAGGACGGTCTGTCGATCATCCGCCTCCTCAAGCAGACCACCGCGCTGCCCGTCATCCTCCTGACCGCCACCGCGAGCCCGATCGACCGGGTCGTGGGTCTGGAGATGGGGGCGGACGACTACCTCACCAAACCCTGCGAGCTGCGCGAACTCCTGGCGCGCATCCGGGCCGTGCTCCGGCGCGTGGGACGGCAGGCGTTCGGGCGCGGCGAGCGGCGGCTCGCCGCCGTCGTGTCCTTCGATCAGGTGGGCTTCAGCCGGGCCGTGCAGAGCGACGAGGCTGCGACGCTGGCCGCGATGACGCGCGTCTTCGCCGACATTATCGCCCCGAGCCTGCCGCGCCACCGCGGCACCCTGTTCAAGACGATGGGGGACGGCGCCCTGGTCGAGTTCGCCAGCGTATTGGATGCGGTCGAATGGGCGGTGGGCTTCCAGAAGGCGATGCGCTACCTGCCCCGCGGGGCCCGGGCCAGGAGCGAGCCGAAGTTCCGGGTCGGGATCGCGGGCGGCGACGTCGTCGTCTCGGGGGCGGACCGGCTCGGCGAAGCCATCGCGCTCGCCGTGCGGGTGCAGGAACGCGCCCGCCCCGGCACCGTGACGCTGTCGGACTACACGCGGGGCCTGATCGGCTCGCGCGTGGACGCGGCCTTCGCCGACCTCGGCTTTGTCGCGCTCAAGAACATCGACGAGCCGATGCGGCTCTGGGAATGGGAGCCGGGCTGATACCAGCGGAGGCCCGTGCTGACTTTTTTCCCTCCCACCTGCCTCATCCTGAGCAGGGCGCGGAGCGCCCGTGTCGAAGGACGAGGGACCCCTTCCGCGCGGAAGCGGGTCGCTCCTGCGGCCCGTCATCCTGAGCTTGTCGAAGGACGACACGGGTGCTTCGGACCCTGCTCGGGATGAAAAATTTTCTGAAAATCAGATCTTAGCTCCAATCTCGGTCTCCATGGGGCGTCGGGGCCACGAAGCCGAGCTCCGACAGGGCTGCGGCCATGTGGGGCGGAACCGGCGCTTCGACCGCGACCGCGGGGCGCGTCGCATAGAGCGGCACGGCGACCCGCCGCGCCAGGAGGTGCAGCGTTTCGGGGGCGCCGCGGGCCCCGTAGATGTTGTCGCCGACGAGCGGCCAACCCTGCGCCGCGCAGTGGACGCGGATCTGGTGCGTGCGGCCGGTGCGGGGCTTCAGCTCGAGCCAGCTGCGCACGCCCTCGCTCCCCGCGTCCTGGCGCCCCAGAACGCGCCACTCCGTCACGGCCTCCTGGCCGGCGGGGTCCACCTGCATCCACCAGCCGCGGGTGACGTCGCGCCGGCCGAGCGAGAGATCGATCACACCGGCCTCGGCCTCGGGCGCCCCCTCGACCACGGCCCAGTAGGTCTTGTCGATGCGGCCCGCCTTGAACAGGCTGCCCAGCTTCTGCAGCGCCTTGCGGTGGCGGCCCAGCACGAGGCAGCCCGACGTGTCGCGGTCGAGCCGGTGAGCCAGGGCCGGCGCGCGCGGCAGGCCGAAGCGCAACTGGTCGAAATGTGCTTCCAGGCTGTCGCCGCCCTTGGGGCCGGGGTGGACCGCGAGGCCGACGGGCTTGTCCAGCACCAGCATCAGGGCGTCGCGGTAGAGCAGGCGCGGGGTGAGGTCGATCGGCTGCACGGGTCGAGGGCCCGTCCCGGCGGCGCCGTTGAATCCAGGCATCGCGGACGGCGGCGCGGCGTCCCCCTCCATCGACGGGGCCGCGCCCGGGGGCGCGGCCGACGGGTCGGGTGCGATGGACCCGTACCGCTCAATAGTTCTCGTCGGCGTCCGCGCCCGTGCCGTAGACGGGGCGCGGGTCGCGCGGCACGCCGGCGTCGGCGGCATCTTCCGGCGTCGGGCGGGCGAGGCGGCGGGTGCGGGGCCGCGTGTTCGAGGCCTGGCGCTCCTCGGCGACCTGCTGGTTGGTCGGTTGCGCGTTGCCCAACACCACCACCTTGGTGCCGACGTCCACGCGCGAATACAGGTCGAGCACGTCCTGATTCATCATGCGGATGCAGCCCGACGAGACGCTGCTGCCGATCGTGTAGGGCT
The DNA here is from genome assembly GCA_964243135.1 of uncultured Lichenihabitans sp. Lineage (GTDB taxonomy): Bacteria > Pseudomonadota > Alphaproteobacteria > Rhizobiales > Beijerinckiaceae > Lichenihabitans. The sequence continues at coordinate 472 of CAXTFP010000144.1, read as the reverse complement.
CGACCGTGCCGTGGATGCGAAACAGGGTATCCTTGCCGTCGCGGTAAAGGTACATGGCGCGGGCGCCGAGCGGGTTGCCGGGGCCGCCGTGCATGCCGAGGCCGCTCTGCAGCTTGGCCATGGCGCTGACGATCTCGGGCTGGCGCGCGAACATCTCCTTCGGCGGGTACCAGTCCGGCCACTCGCGCTTGGCGCCGACCTGGGCCTCGCCCGACCACAGGAAACCCTCGCGGCCGACGCCGACGCCGTAGCGGATCGCCTGCCCGCCGTCGATGACGAGGTAAAGGAAGTGCTCGGTCGGGTCGATCACGATGGTGCCGGGCGGCTGGTCCGTCTGGTACTCGACCAAGGTGCGCAGGAACCGCGGGTTGACCCGGTTCACGTCGATGCCCTTGACGGGGTAGGGCTCGTCCTTGACGGGCCCGTAGATCTCCTCGGCGTCGACCTCCTGGGCCAGGGCGGCGCGGATCGG
>CAXTFP010000143.1:0-7346 GCA_964243135.1 uncultured Lichenihabitans sp. | reverse complement strand
CGTGGCGTTCCTGCGCTTCGATCCGCCGGGACGGGCCTATCCCGAGGGCAGCACCGCGACCGACCTGTGGTTCCAGCACATCGCCATCGCGGTCTCGGACATGGCGGAGGCGTGGGCCCGCGCGACGGCGGCCGGCGACGCGCCCATCACCCGCGGCGGGCCGCAGACGCTGCCGCCGAACACCGGCGGCGTCACGGCCTTCAAGTTCCGCGACCCCGACGGGCACCCGCTGGAACTCCTCTCTTTCCCGGAAGGCACCAGCGCCCCGGCGTGGCAGGTGCGGGGCGGGGTCTCGCCGTTCCTCGGCATCGACCACACGGCCGTGTCGGTCGGCGACGCGGCCCGCGCGCGGGGCTTCTACGAGGGCCTGGGCCTCGCGGCCGCCGCGCCGAGCCACAACCGCGGGCATGGGCAGGAGCAGCTCGACGACGTCGCGGGCGACCGCTGCCTCGTCCTGCCGATGAAGCCGCCCCGCGCGCCGCCGCACGTCGAGTTCCTCGCCTACGCGACCGGCACCCGCCGCCCCATGCCGGCCGGCACGCGCGCGGACGACATCTGGGCGACGCGGGTTTGGCTGGAGGTGGCGAGTGTCGCGGGGCCGGCCGCGACGCTGAGCGACGGCCGCCGCGCCGCGCCGGCGCGCGATCCCGACGGCCACGCCGTCGTGCTGGTGGAGGGCGGCTCGGCGGCGTGAGACCGAGGCGTCACTCCTCCGAATCGATGTCCCGGCCGCGTCGAATTCGGCGCCCGCGGGGCGTTTCAGCGCCGCGCCCCTCGCGGCGGAAGGCGAGTTCGTCGTCGAGCGTGCCGGGCACCGGTCGGCTCCGCCCCCGGCAGCCCGGAAGCTCAGAGCGGATGTCGCCGTCGGCGTCGGGGTAGGGCGAGCAGGGCCCGACCGCCGCCCCGTCGTCCTGCTGCGCTCGGGCGGGCTGGAGCGGGACCGACGCGGCGCAGAGCCCGGCCGCGAGCACGGCGAGCCGCCATCCCGGTCCAGACAGGTGTGCCATGGCGCGTCCCTCTCGTGTAGTCGATCTCATTCTTCCGAGACTGGCGTCGCGTCCCGCCCGTGGGGCAGTCCCCGTGCCGCGGGAACAGGGCAGCCCCGGCCCGGTTTATACCCGCAGACGAGGCCGGAAACACCGATGACCGACGCCGACATAGCCCCCCCGACCGAACTGCCCGGCGCGCCGAACCTCAAGATCGCCGCGCTCGATCCGGACGACCTCGCCATTTTGTCGGCCCACCTCCAGGACGCCGAGGTGAAGGTTGGCGACATGACCTACCTTCCGGCACGGCAGCGCTTCGCGCTGTTCGGGGCGCGCTTCGACTGGTACGCGGCCGGGCGCGGCCTCTGCGAGCGCTGCGGCACGGGCCTCCACTTCGAGCGGGTGTCGCGCGTGCGCCGCGCCGGCTTCGACCAGGATCCCGAGACCGTGCTGACGCTGCTGGCCATCTCGTTCATGCCGACCGAGGCGCCGGGCGGGACCGTGATGCTGCACTTCTCCAACGACGGGGCGGTCCGCCTCGACGTGGAGTGCCTGGAAGCCGCCCTGGCGGATGTCGGGCCCCGCTGGACCTGCGGCAACCCGCCCGTGAGGGACGGTGTGCCCCGGGCGGCGCAACAACCCTGAGGCGTCACACCGGATCCTGATTGCCCCCGGTTTGTTGCCTTTGGGCAACAACACGGGCGTCGCTTTCGCGATAGCCTCCGAAAGCGCGGGCGTTCCGCGGAGCCGATTCCCGGTGGTCCGCGGCGCGGCCGGCCTCGGCTACCCAGGGTCATGTCTCAGTTCTCGCGACGCTCCATCGACGATCCGGCCGCCGACGCCTCGCTGCTGCTCATCCGGCTCGGCTTGGCGGTTCTGGCCTTCGCGGTGCCCCTGAGCGCCGTGGTGTCGCGCCGCGCCGTCTACACGCTCCTGCCGATCGGGGCCGGGCTGCTCTTCGTGGCCTCGACCCTGTTGCCGCGCCCGCCCGCCGGCCGCCGTCTCGCCGGCGCGCTGAGGACCGGGGCGGGGATCGGCGGCGTGATCCTGTTCGTGTGGAGCGCCGCCTCGATCCTGTGGACCCCGTTTCCCGGCGACGCCGGCCTGCGCTGGCTCAAGGAGGGCGGCACGATCGTCGCGGTCGGCCTCGTCATGGCGTTCCTGCCCGAGCGGACCCGCACCTCGAACCTGTACCTGTTCCCGCTGGGGCTGGTGCCGGCTGCCGTGGCCACGGCGGTCTACGGCGTCGTCGGCGCCCAGACGCTGAGTGTTTTCCCGGACGCCGACGCCACGCTGGACCGCGCCGTGATCAGCCTCGTCGTGCTGGTATGGCCGGCGCTCGGCGCCCTGGCGGTGCGCGAGCGCTGGACCTCGGCGGCGCTGCTCGTCGTCGGCATCACGCTGAGCGCCATGGCGGCCTGGACGCCGGTGGCCCTGGCGGCGCTGGCGCTCGGCGCCGTGGCCTTCGCGGCCGCTACGCTGTCGCCGCGGCGCGTCGGGCTCGTCTTCGGCCTGCTGGCGGGCGCGGTGCTGCTCCTCGCCCCGGCCATCCCCTTCGTCGTCGGCCCGGCCCTCGACCGGGTGGGCGGGCTGATCGGCGGCAGCCTGCCCGAGATGGGCCAGATGGCGCGGGCGCTCCACGTGTGGGCCGACCTCGTGGCGGCTGATCCCGCGCGCCTCGTCACCGGCCATGGGCTCGACCTCGCGGCCCGGGGCGCCGTGCTGGGCTATCTGCCGCCCGAGATCCCGCGCAGCCTCGCTTTCGAGATCTGGTACGACCTCGGGGTGGTCGGGGCCGTGGCGGCCGCCCTGGTGGTGGTGGGCGGTTTCGCCTCCGCCGGCCGCACGTCGGTGGCCGTGGCGCCGTTCCTCCTGGCCGAGATCGTGTCGGGCCTCACCTTCGCGCTGTGGGGGCTCGACACGACGGAGCTGTGGTGGGTGACGACCCTATCGGTCGGGTCGCTGGCCTTCGCGGTCGTCATCCGCGGCCAGTACCGGACCGAGCGGCCCCAGGCCCAGGTGGTGCCCTCCGCCGACGCGCCGGAGCAGCGGCGGCGCGCGCTGAGCTGACGCGCCGACCCCGGGACGGAGACCCTCAGGCGATGCGCAGCGTCCGCTCGCCGAACTGAGTCGCGAAGAACGTGTGGTAGGAAGCCCGGCGGGCCATCAGCTCGTCGTGGGTGCCGAACTCCACGGCGCGGCCGTTCTCGATGACGCAGATGCGGTCCGCGTCCACGATGGTCTGCAGGCGATGCGCCACCACGATGGTGGTGCGCCCGACCCGCAGGTCCGCCAGGGCTTTCTGGACCTCGCGCTCTGATTCGGAGTCCAGCGCCGCCGTCGGCTCGTCGAGCAGGATGATCGAGGCCCGCTTGAGGAAGGCCCGCGCGATGGCGATGCGCTGGCGCTGGCCGCCCGACAGCTTGGCGCCCTGCTCGCCCACCTCCGTGTCGAAGCCCCGGTCGAAGCCCGCGATGAAGTCGTAGGCGTGGGCGCGGCGGGCCGCGTCGATGATCTCGGCCTCGCTGGCGCCGGGGCGGCCGAGCGCGATGTTGTCGCGCACCGTGCCGCGGAACAGGAACACGTCCTGCGCCACGAAGGCGATGGCGGCGCGCAGCGAGCGCGTGTTGACGGCCGACACGTCCTGCCCGTCGATCCGCACGGTGCCGCCGTCCGGCTCGTAGAGGCGCTGCACGAGGCTGATGACCGTGGATTTGCCCCCGCCCGAGGGGCCGACCAGCGCGGTCGTCCTGTCGGGCTCGGCCAGGAGGTCGATGCGGTCGAGCACCCGCTCGCCCTTCCGGTACGAGAAGGACACGCCCTCCAGCGTGATCCGCCCCGGCCCCGGCACGAGGTCGGGCCGGGTCGCGTCGAGCGCGTCGGGCAGCGGCTCGTCGAGGAGGTCGTAGACGAGGCGGGCGCCCACGAGGCTGTTCTGCAGGTCGAGGTTGAGGCGCCCGAGGCGCTTGGCCGGCTCGTAGGCCGACAGCAGCGCCCCCATGAAGGCGAAGAACGAGCCAGGGTCGCTGTGCGCCACCGCGACCTTCCAGCCGCCGTACAGGATGATGGCCGAGACTGCGACGCCGCCCAGCGTCTCGCTGACCGGGCTCGACAGCGCGATGCCGATGGCCATGCGGTTGGCGGCCTTCTCGACCTCGCCCACCGCCCGCCCCATGCGGGCCCGCATCACCCCTTCCAGGTTGAAGCTCTTGACGATGCGGATGCCCTGGGCGGTCTCGCCCATGTGCTTCATGATCTCGGCCGAGCCGTCGAAGGAGCGGCGCGCGGCGCGGCGCACCCTCCTCATCAGCCGGCTCAGCATCAGCACGCCGACGGGCGCGACCGACAGGGCCAGGAGCGACATCACGGCGTCGTTGTAGAACATCACCGCCACGAGGCCGACCACGGTGAGGACGTCGCGGCCCGCCGAGTTGATGACGAACTGGACGGCGTCGCGCGCGCCATTGGCCGCCATGGCGAGCCGCGCCATGAGCTCGCTCGAATGGCGGTCGGAGAAGAACTGCACGGGCTGGTGCAGCAGGTGGTCGTAGACGCGCCGCTGCAGGGTCGCGACGATGCGGTTGCCGGCCCGCGACATCAGGATCAGCTGGCCGCAGGTGGCGATGCCGCGGACGACGTAGAGCGCCGCCACCGCGAGCGCGAGGTTGCGGAGCTGCTTGAAGGCGCCGGGCTCGGCGACGTTCATCCCCGTCATGCCGTTGACCACGGGCCGCAGCAGCGCCACCGAGCCGACGCTGGCGGCCGCGCTCACCGCCATGAGGCCGAGGGCGGCCGCGTAGGATCCCGCATGCGCGCGGGCATGCTCGGACATCAGTCGACGGATCAGGGGAAGCGATCGGCCCTCCGCCTCGGCGGGGGCCGTCTCGGGCTTCGGCATGGAGCTCCTCGGGTCCCGCCGGCGAAGACCGGAGGATGGGCGGGGAGGGCGCCGCGGTCGGCCCCCCTCGCGGCATCCCTTAGCCCATCCGGGGAGGTGGGCCAACGGGCGAGGCCTGAAGCGGCACGAGTGCCGGATCGAGCCGCCGAGGTCGCGGGGGCTTCGCCCGGCCTCCTCCACCACGCTTCGCGTGGTCCCCCTCCTCCACGATGTGGAGGAGGATACGCCTCGTCACGCGCCTCTGTCCTCCTCCGCCCCGCGGAGGAGGGGGACCGCGCGAAGCGCGGTGGAGGAGGCAGACCGGGTGCGAGGTGGAAAGCTTGGGACGTCGCGCAGCGCCGAATGATCTGCATCGATCCCTTCGAGAAAAGCCCGCGTCGTCAGGACGTCGATGTCGGCGTCGAGGCTCTGGTTGCGCACGATCGTCGGCACGCGGCCGTTCTCGTAGAGGACGATGACGGTCCTGTCGGTGCCCGCGATGCGTTCGGCCAGCCACTCGACGATGGCGGTCTCGCCGCCGTTGCGCAGCCGGTAGTCCGGCCGGGCTTCCAGCACGGCGGCGTAGAGGCGGCCCGTCTCGGTTTCCTCGACCCGGACCGTCCGGTTCGACCCAGGCGCGGCGCCCGCGGCCAGCCAGTCCCGCAGCACGGCCGCGCCCGGCTTCGACGGATCGCGGGTGATCTCGTGCGCCACCATGTCGACCACCACGACGGCGCCGCCGACCTCGTGCAGCAGGTGCAGCAACCCCGCCCGCGCCAGGTGGATCAGGGGGGCCGCGTCCGGCACCACGATGTCGGGCCGGTCGACCGGGGGCGGGGCGAGGGCGGTGGCCACGGCTCACCCGTCCCGCTCGTGGAAGAAGTCGTAGACGCGCTTGGCGGTGGCGGCGTTGACGCCCGGCACCTTCTCCAGGTCGCCGCGGCTCGCGCGGGCGATGGCCTTGGCGGTGCCGAAGGCGTGGAGCAACGCGCGCTTGCGGGCCGGGCCGATGCCCGCCACCTCGTCGAGTGGCGAGCGCGTGATGTCCTTCTTGCGCCGGGCGCGGTGCGTGCCGATGGCGAAGCGGTGGGCCTCGTCGCGCAGCCGCTGAACGAAGTAGAGGGCGGGGTCGCGCTCGTGCAGCTTGAAGGGCTCGCGCCCCGCCACGAAGAAGGTTTCGCGCCCCGCGTTGCGGTCCGGCCCCTTGGCGATGCCCACCACCGCGAGCCCGTTCGGCACCGCGCCGGGGCCGAACAGGACGGGCACGCCGAGCTCCGCCATGATCTCGCGCACGGCCTCCAACTGGCCCTTGCCGCCGTCGATCAGCAGGAGGTCGGGCCAGGGCGAACCGTCGTCGAAATCCGGCAGTGCCGCGGCGTCCTCCTCGGGCGGGAGGTCGTCCGCGGCCAGCGGGCCCTCGGCCTCGGGCGGCAGGTCCGCCGCGTCGTCGAGGTCCACGGGTGAAGGCTCGTCCTCCAGGGCGGCCGACATCAGGGCGTCGTCGGCGCTCGACCCGCGACTCTCGCGCAACAGGCGGCCGAAGCGCCGCCGCAGCATCTGGCGCATCATGCCGTAGTCGTCGCCGGGCGTGACGTCCTTCATGTTGAAGGTGCGGTACTGGTTCTTCACGAAGCCTGACGGGCCCGCCACGACCATGCCGCCGACCGCGTTGGTGCCCATGATATGGGAGTTGTCGTAGACTTCCACGCGCCGCGGCGTGCGGTCCATGCCGAAGGCCGCCCCCAGCCCCGCCAGCAGCTTCTCCTGGCTGGCCGTCTCGGCGAGCTTGCGGGCCAGGGCCTGCTTGCCATTGGCGGCCGCGCCCTCGACGAGGTCGCGCTTCTCGCCCCGCTGCGGCACCGCCACCTCAACGCCGTAGCCGGCGCGCTCGGACAGCGCCTGGGCCAGCACGGCGCGGTTCTCGACCTCGTGCGACAGCAGGATGAGGCGGGGTGGCGGCTTGTCGACGTAGAACTGCACCAGGAAGCTGTCCAGAACCTCGCCGGCCGTGTGGCTGCGGTCGGCGCGCGGGTAGTAGGTGCGGTTGCCCCAGTTCTGGTAGGTGCGGAAGAAGAACACCTCGATGGCGAACTGCCCGGCCTCGTCCACCACGGCGAAGACGTCCGCCTCCTCGACGGATTTCGGGTTGATGCCCTGCTGGCCCTGTACGGCCGAGAGCGCCGCGATGCGGTCCCGCAGGCGGGCGGCGCGCTCGAACTCCATGGTTTCAGCCGCGCCCATCATCTCGGCGGCGAGCCGCTCCTTCACGGCCCGGCTCTTGCCGGCCAGGAAGTCACGGGCCTCGTCGACGAGCTCGCGGTAGCCCTCGTGCGTCACCTCGCCCGTGCAGGGGCCGGAGCAGCGCTTGATCTGGTAGAGCAGGCAGGGCCGCGTGCGGTTGTCGTAGTAGCTGTCCGAGCAGGAGCGCAGCAGGAAGGCGCGCTGCAGCGCGTTCAGCGTGCGGTTGACGGCCCAGACGCTGG
>CAXTFP010000142.1:4665-7364 GCA_964243135.1 uncultured Lichenihabitans sp. | reverse complement strand
GGCGCCATCGCGCCGGTGGTCCTCACGCCGCGCAGGGTCACCATCAGGGCCTTCCGCGGGTGCTTGAAAGTGTCGGTGACCGCGGTCGCCTCGAAGCCGCAGTGGACCATGCAGTCGGCGCATTTCTCGTAGTTGCCGACGCCGTATTTCGTCCACTCGGTCTCGTCCATCAGCTCCTTGAAGCTCTTGGCATAGCCCTCGCCGAGCAGGTAGCAGGGCTTCTGCCAGCCGAACACCGTATAGGTGGGGTTGCCCCAGGGCGTGCATTCGTAGGTCTGGTTGCCGGCCAGGAAATCGAGGAACAGCGGAGACTGGAACCAGGGCCAGGCCTTGCCGCCCTTGCCGCGGGCGAAGATGCCCCGGAACAGCTCCTTGGTGCGGGCGCGGTTGAGGAAGTGCTGCTGGTTGGGCGCGCGCTCATAGGCGTAGCCGGGCGACACCGTGATGCCGTCGATGCCCATGGCCGTGACGGTGTCGAAGAAGCGGGCCGCCTTCTCGGGGTCGGCGTCGTTGAACAGCGTCGTGTTGATGTTGACGCGGAAGCCCTTGGCCTTCGCGGCCTTGATGGCCGCCACGGCCTTGTCGTAGACGCCCGTCTGGCACACCGACTTGTCGTGCATCGACTCGTCGCCGTCGAGGTGGACCGACCAGTTGAAATAGGGGCTCGGCTTGTACTGGTCGAGCTTCTTCTCCATCAGCAGCGCGTTGGTGCACAGCGTGACGAACTTCTTCTTGGCGATGGCGCCGCGGACGATCTGCGGCATCTCCTTGTGGAGCAGCGGTTCGCCGCCGGCGATCGAGATCACGGGCGCGCCGCACTCGTCGATGGCCCGCATGGCGTCGTCGTAGGAGACGCGCTGGTTCAGGATCTTGTCCGGGTAGTCGATCTTGCCGCAGCCCGCGCAGGCGAGGTTGCAGCGGAACAGCGGCTCCAGCATGAGGACCAGCGGATAGCGTTTGCGGCCCGTGACGTGCTGCTTGAGGACGTAGGCGCCGATGCGCGCCGTCTGGTGGAAGGGGATACCCAAGTTCAACTCCTTCAGGGCGGGCCGGCCGTGGGTTTCAGTCCGCGAGTTCCGCCGGCAGGCGGAACGAGATGGCTTCCTCGATGCCGGGCAGGACCGACACTTCGAGCGGGCGCATGCGGCGCAGCGCGTCGATGACGTCGTCGACGAGCACTTCCGGCGCGGAGGCACCGGCCGTCACGCCGACCACGCCCGCGTCCTTGACCCAGTCGGCGTCCAGCATCGTGCCGTCCGCCACGAGGTAACTCGGGATGCTGTGCTCGGCGCCGATCTCGCGCAGCCGGTTGGAATTCGACGAATTGCTGGCCCCCACCACCAGGATGACGTCGGCCACGCGCGTGAGGTCGCGCATCGACGTCTGCCGGTTCTGGGTCGCATAGCAGATGTCGCGCGTTTCGGGACCCACGATATCGGCATAGCGCGCCTGCAGCGCCGCGATGATGCCGCGGGTGTCGTCCACGCTGAGCGTCGTCTGGGTGATGTAGGCGACCGCGCTGTCGGCCGGCAGGTCGAGCATCTCCACATCCGCGACGCCGTTGACGAGGTGCACGGGCGCCGGCACGCGGCCGAGCGTACCCACGACCTCGGGGTGGCCCGCGTGGCCGATCAGCACCACGGCCCGGCCCTGCGCGGCGTAGCGGATGCCCTGCGCGTGGACCTTGGCCACGAGTGGGCAGGTCGCGTCGAGCACGCGCAGCCCGCGCTCGTCCGCCTCCGCCTCGACGGATCGGGCGACGCCGTGGGCGCTGAACACCGTGACGGCGCCGGGCGGGATCTCGGACACGTCCTCGACGAAGACCGCACCCTTGCGCTCCAGCGACTCGACCACGTGGCGGTTGTGCACGATCTCGTGGCGCACGTAGACGGGGGCGCCGTGCTTGGCGAGCGCGCGTTCGACGATCTCGATGGCCCTGATCACGCCCGCGCAGAACCCGCGCGGCTGAGCCAGGACGACCTTCATCGACCGCTGTGTCGGCTCACCGATCATCCCACCCCCAACCCCGTGCGGGCGCCGCAGGGCGCACGCGCCGTGCCGACAGAGCGACACACGATCTCACGTCGTTAGGGAAAAAACCTCCTGCTCGCAACGATCCGCCCCGCCGTGGCCGACAGTTCCGCGCCACCTGTGGCCGCCGTGAGACAGGGGTCGGCGGCGCGCCGGGAGCCGCCCCGCCGGGGCCGGCGCGGTTAATCGTTAGGGTTAAACTCCCGTTAGGCAGTCGATGCCATGGTCGGTCTACAGGCCGGACGCGGGAGTCCTGCCCTCGCGCAGCAACTCATCTGCCATCGCGCAGCAACTCGAAGAGGACTGATCCATATGGGCCAGCTGAAAGCCCTTCTTCTCGCCGGAGCGGTGGCGGTCGGCGCCGCCGGCTCGGTCCATGCGGCGGACCTGCCGCCGCCCCCGGCCTTCGAGCCGATGGCGCCCGAGCCCGTCGACTTCGGCGGCTGGTACCTGCGCGGCGACGTCGGCGTGGGTTCCTCGCTCCGCCCCGACATCCGCTCCTCCTTCGACGCCGACGTGACGGTGCCGAGCCCGCGCTTCGACGAGCGCAGCCTCGGCGACAGCGCCTTCGCGGGCGGCGGCGTCGGCTACCAGTTGAACAACTGGCTGCGCTTCGACGCCACCGGCGAATACCGCACCGCCCAGTCGTTCAACGCCGTCGAAAGCTA
>CAXTFP010000142.1:0-4655 GCA_964243135.1 uncultured Lichenihabitans sp. | reverse complement strand
TTCAACACGCCTCGCGACAACAGCCGCGCCTTCGACACCTACACGGGCCAAGTGCAGAGCACCGTGGCGCTGGCCAACGTCTACGTGGACGCCGTCCACTGGAACCGCCTCACGGGCTTCATCGGCGGCGGCATCGGCGGGTCGTTCAACCGCGTTTCCAACCTCACGGACATCGGCGTCGGCGGCACCAACATGGGCTTCGGCTTCGCGCGCGCTCGCTCGAGCGTCAGCTTGGCATACCAGGGCACGGTCGGCGTGGCTTACGACGTCACCCCCAACCTGAAGCTCGAACTCGCCTACCGCTACCTCGACATGGGCGACGTGCGCAGCGGAGCGATCAACTGCCAGAACACCCCCACCTGCCCGCACGAGGTGCAGAAGATCGGCCTCGCCTCGCAGGACGTGAAGCTCGGCATGCGCTGGCTCTTCAGCGACGTCGGCTACGCGCCCCCGGCTCCCGCCCCCTACTATCCCCCGCCGCCCCCGCCGCTCGTGCGCAAGTACTGATCCGAGCCGATCCGGTCACGAACAGGACGAAACGGGCCCTCGCGGCCCGTTTCGCTTTTTGTGCTCCGCGGCGGGGCGATCCCGCATGGTTAAGCTCCGCTTAAACCCTGCCGGCTATGGTTTCCGTGAAGTTGACGCGGGCCCGCGGGCGGCGTGCGAAAAGGGGATCGGGATCCATGAGGCTCGGAACGGCAAGGGTCACGGCGAGGGTCGCGGCGGCGGTGTCGGCCGTCTGCGCCCTCCTCTCGGCGGGGGCCGCGGGCGCGGCCGACATGCCGTCCTACTACGCGCCGCCCGGCGGTTTCGCGCCGGCCAACCCGCCGCTCGAATTCGGCACGGGCTGGTACCTGCGCGGCGACGCCTCCTTCGGGCCGGAGGACAAGCCGAAGCTGCTGCTGCGCGACAACGTCCCGGCCTTCGACAGCAAGGCCAGCGCCTTCGGCTACGGCTTCGGCGGCGGCGCGGGCTACAAGTTCACCGAGCATTTCCGCGCCGACATCACGGCCGACTACCTCGACCCGTTCCACTACGCGGCCGTCATCCCCTGCGGCGGCACCTGCTCCATCGACCGGCAGACCGACCTGTGGCGCTTCGACGGGCTGGTGAACGGCTACCTCGACCTCGGCGACTGGTTCGGCGTCACGCCCTACGTCGGCGCCGGCGCGGGCGTCAGCGGCACGCACCAGGAGGGCTCGATCGGCATCAACGGCGCGCCCCTCGCGGCCGGGGTGACGGACCCGCGCACCGGCACGCTCGTGACCTCCGGCGTGCCGGGCCGCACCGACTTCCGCTTCGCCTGGGCTGCCATGGCGGGCCTCTCCTACGCCTTCGCGCCCCACATGCTGGCGGACGTCGGCTACCGCTACCTCGACCTCGGCCGCACCACGATCCCGCTGTTCCCGGCCGCGGGCGTCACGCGGAGCCTGTCGAGCCAGCAGGTGCGGGTGGGGGTGCGGTACATGATCGATTGACGGTTCGGCGGCTGGGGCCCGCTGTGCAATTGGCCATCGTAGTCTCTCGTTAACCACCCTTGTCTAGCCTCTGCGTAGAGGTTTTCACGCGAGCGGTTGTACAGCAGATGAGCACGACAGACACCACGCCGCCCACGCCCATTTCTTCAGCAAGCTTCGACAGCACGGCCGTTTTCGAACCCACGATCAGCCCGTCGACCGTGCTGATCACCGGAACGGCGACGAACGCCAACAATATCGCCAACATCGAAGTCTACGACAACGGCACGCCCATCGGGGGCGTCGGTCAGCTGAATAAGTCAAGCATAACCTGGACGGTCACCGACGATCTGCAACCCGGCAGGCACTTTTTCCGGGCGGTCGTCACTGAACTATCAGGTGCGTCGTATAACATCTACAGCCGTTACCAACTGGTCACGGGTATCCAGAACCAGCCCTATGTCTTTCAGGAACTCGACGAGAACAGCCTCAATGTCGTGACGCGCGTCAGCAGCTATGACGGCGCCGGCAATCTGGTGAGCCAGACCGCGGTCGCGGTGAATGACGGCGCCGCGGCGCCGCTCACAGTCGCCTTCGACCCGACGACGAGCTTCGTGGGGACGACGGAAGCCATGATGACCGGGACGACCTCGGCCTACGGGAGCGCGTCGTCGATCGAGATCTTCGACGGACCCGCCTCTTCGGTCATCGATCCCACGACGGGCGCGGTCAAGACCACGGCATCCCCCCTTGGATACGCGACGCTGGGAGTCGACGGAACGTGGTCCTTCGATGCCCATGTCAGCCCAGGACACCACCAGTTCACCGCCGTGGCGACCAGCCTGAGCGGGCTGACGGCCGCGGCCCAGAGTTCCTTCGACCTCGTAACGGGCATCGTCGGGGCCCCTTACGTCTTCCAGGAGATCGACCACAACGCCAAGGGCGCGGTCGCGGCGACAATCTCCTACGCGGCCGACGGCTCGACCGTCAGCCGCAGCACGAACGGCGGCTCCACCGTGAACGGCGGCTTCTCCACCGGCCAAGTCCTCACGAGTTCCTACAACGACGTAATGACGGGCGACGGGACCGGCAGCACGACCTTCGTGTTCAAGCGCGGCTTCGGGCAGGATGAGATCACGAACTTCAACGTCCTCAACGCGACGACGAACCCGACCGGCCTCGAACATGACGTGATCAGCCTGCCGGACACGAGCTTCCGGAACTTTGCCCAGGTCATGCGGCATACGACGACGGCGCTCGACGGCGACGCCGTGATCCATCTCAATTCGCATGACTCGATCAAGATCGACGGCGTGACCAAGGCCGATCTCATCACTCACCCGAACGTGGTCCGCTTCCATAGCTGATCCCGTCGGCGACCGAGGTGCTCTCTTCTCCCCTCCGGGGAGAAGGGAGCACCAACCCTCCCCCGATCTTCGCGATAGTGACGCGGCGCGTTCGACGCTAAGAGGGTGTCGGCCGCCGGCCCGCGGATGCGCCCTCTCCCACGCGCGCTCCCGCCTCCGGTGTCCGCGGCCCCTCACGGCCGCCCACGGGATGGAGCCGTCATGTTCCGATCGCTGATGACGTCGCGACGCTTCGCACCGCTGTTCTGGTGCCAGTTCTTCTCGGCCTTCAACGACAACGTCCTCAAGAACGCGCTCGTCTTCCTCATCCTGTTCAAGGTCGGGGGCACCTCGGCGGCCCTGCTGGTGACGGTGGCGGGCGCACTCTTCGTGGCCCCGCCCCTCATCCTGTCGGGCCTCGGCGGCCAGTGGGCCGACCGCTACGACAAGGCCCGGGTGGCGCAGCGGCTGAAGCTCGCCGAGATCGCGGCGGCGCTGTTCTCGATCTCGGGCTTCGTGCTGGTGTCGCTGCCGCTGCTCTTCGCCGCGCTGGTGATGTTCTCGGCCATCGCGGCCCTGTTCGGCCCCGTGAAATACGGCATGCTGCCCGACCAGCTGCGGCCCGAAGAGCTGCCCACCGGCAACGCGCTGGTCGAGGGCGGCACCTTCATCGCCATCCTGCTCGGCACGATCGCGGGCGGCTGGGCGGCGGCCGACGACCACGCGCTCGCCTACGGGGTCGCCGTGTCGGGCTTCGCGGCCCTGTGCTGGGGCGCGAGCCTGCTGATCCCGCCGACCGGCGAGGGCGCGCACCATCTCAGCGTGGACGCCAACCTGTTCCGCTCGACGGGCGGGCTCGTGCGGCACCTGCGCGCCGACCGGCGCCTGTGGTCCTGCGGGCTCTTCGTGAGCTGGTTCTGGCTCACCGGCGCCGTGGCGCTCACACTGCTGCCGATCCTGGTCAAGGCGAACCTCGGGGGGAGCGAATCCGCCATGACGGCGGCGCTGGCCGTCTTCTCCATCGGCATCGCGGTGGGGTCTGGCCTCGCGTCATGGCTGTCGGCCGGCCGCGTCATCCTGTTGCCGACGGCGCTGGCGGCCGTGCTGCTCGGCCTGTTCTGCCTCGACCTCGCCTGGGGCGCGTCGGGGGCGGTCGCGGGCGAGCCGCGCGGCGCGCTCGACCTGTTCGGCCACGGGGCCGGGCTCCACGCCGCGATCGACCTCTTCGGGGTCGCCGTGTCGGGCGGCCTCTTCATCGTGCCGGTGTTCACGGCCGTGCAGGTGTGGAGCACGACGGAGGACCGGGCCCGCAACATCGGGGCCGTCAATATCCTGTCGGCCGGCTTCATGGTGGCGGGCGCGGTCGTCACAGCGGCGCTGCAGGCCGCGGGCCTGTCGACCCCGGCCCTGTTCGGCGTGCTGGGCCTGGCGAACCTCGCGGCCGCGGGGTGGATCCTCCGGCGCCTGCCGACCAGCGCCTTCCGCGACCTCCTGTCGATGATCCTGCGCTGCTTCTACCGGCTCGAGATCACCGGCCTCGACAACGTCGCCAAGGCCGGCCCCAACCCCATCATCGCGCTGAACCACGTCAGCCTGCTCGACGCGGGCCTCGCCCTGTCGCTGCTCGACAAGGAGCCGGTCTTCGCCATCGACTCCACCATCGCGACCCGCTGGTGGGTGAAGCCCTTCCTGAAGCTCACCAACGCCATGCCGGTCGACCCCGCCAAGCCCATGGCGACGCGCGCGCTGATCAACGCGGTGCGGGGCGGCGACACGCTGGTGATCTTCCCCGAAGGCCGCCTCACCGTGACGGGCAGCCTGATGAAGGTCTACGACGGGGCCGGCCTCATCG
>CAXTFP010000141.1:0-7366 GCA_964243135.1 uncultured Lichenihabitans sp. | reverse complement strand
CCTCATCCCCGCTGTGCGGACCTTCTCCCCTCAGGGGAGAAGGGCAACCCCTTCGACGGAGCAGCCATGATGCCCACGGCCGATGATCCCGCGTCGAGCGAGGGCGACACCAACCGCTCGCCGCTGCGCGCCGCTTGGCGGGCCGGGCTCGATGCCGAGACGCGCACCCTGCTCGACGCCGACGAGCGCCATTTCCTGCACCAGTCGCTGTCGACGCCCTGCCTCGACGTGATCGAGCGCGCCGAGGGCGCCTACCTCACCGACGTCGAGGGCCGGCGCATCCTCGACTTCCACGGCAACAGCGTCCACCAGCTCGGGCACGGCCACCCGCGCGTGGTGGCGGCCATCAAGGCCGAGATCGACCGCCTCCCCTTCAGCCCGCGCCGCTACACCAACCGCACCGCCATCGACCTCGCCCGCCGCCTGGGCGAGGCCGCGCCGGGGGATCTCGGCAAAGTGCTGTTCGCCCCGAGCGGGGCCGCCGCGGTCGGCATGGCGCTGAAGCTCGCGCGTTACGCCACCGGCCGCCACAAGACCCTGTCGATGTGGGACGCCTTCCACGGCGCCAACCTCGACACGATCGCGGTGGGCGGCGAGGCCCTGTTCCGCCGCGGCCTCGGCCCCATGATGCCGGGCGCCGAGCACCTGCCGCCGCTCCACCTCGCGTCCCGCTTCTTCGGGGACGACCGGCCGTTCGAGCGCTTCGCCGACTTCATCGACTACACGCTGGAGGTGCAGGGCGACGTGTCGGCCCTGCTGGCGGAGCCGATGCGCTGGACCACCGTGGAGCCGCCGCCGCCCGGCTTCTGGGCCCAGGTGCGGGACAGCTGCACCCGGCACGGCGCGCTGCTGATCTTCGACGAGATCCCGAGCGGCTTCGCCCGCACCGGGACGATGTGGGTCTGCGAGCAGGCCGGCGCGGTGCCGGACATCCTGGTGATCGGCAAGGGGCTGGGCGGCGGCATCATGCCGATGGCCGCCATCCTGGCGGACGTCCGGCTGGATGGCGCGCCGGAGGCGGCGCTCGGCCACCACACCCACGAGAAGAGCCCGGTCGGCGCCGCGGCCGGCCTGGCGGTGCTCGACACGATCCGCGACGAGGGATTGATCGCGCGCGCCGCGATGCTGGGCCGGCGCGGGCTGGCGGCCCTGGAGGAGCTGCGGCGGCGCCACGGGACCGTGAAGGCGGTGCGCGGCGTCGGCGCGTTCCTCGGCCTCGAAGTCGGCGGCGCCACGCCCGCCGAGGCTGAGACCCGCGCCGACCGGCTCCTCTACGCCTGCCTGCGCGGCGGCCTCAGCTTCAAGGTCGGGGGCGGCACCGTCGTGACGCTGTGCCCGCCGCTCACCATCCCCGAACCCGCGTTCGACCGGGCCTTCGACATCCTGGACGCCGCCCTGACCGAGGTCGGCTGAGGGACCTACATCGGCCGGTGCCGCGCCGTCAGGCCGCCGCGTAGCCGAGGATGCCCTTGATCTCCAGAAAGTCTTCCAGCCCGTATTCGGCATATTCCCGTCCGTTGCCGGACTGCCGGTAGCCGCCGAAGGGCACGCCGAGGTCCGGCACGGGGTAGTTGATGTGCACGTTGCCGGTCCGCATGCGCCGCGCCGCCGCGCGCGCCCGGCCGATGTCCGTGGCCTGGATATAGGAGGCGAGGCCGTAGACGGTGTCGTTCGCCTGCCGCAGGGCATCCTCGACGTCGTCGTAGGGCACGATCGACAGCACCGGCCCGAAGATCTCCTCGCGGGCGATGCGCATCTCCGGCCTCACGTCCGCGAAGACGGTTGGGCGCACGTAATAGCCGCGGTCGAGCCCGGCCGGGCGCCCCGGGCCGCCCGTGACCAGCGTGGCGCCCTCGGCGATGCCGCTCGCGATCAGCTCCTGGATCTTCGCATGTTGCACTGCGCTGACCACCGGGCCGAGGTCCGTGCCCGCGGCCTCCGGCGCGCCGACCGCGAAGGCCTCGGCGGCCGCCTTGGCGTGGGCCGCGGCCTCGTCGTGCCGGTCGCGCGGCACGAACATCAGGGTCGGGGCGTCGCAGGACTGGCCGGCATTGTCGAAGCAGCCGGCGACGCCCTTGGGCACGGCCCGCGCGAAGTCGACGTCCGGGAACAGGATGTTGGCCGACTTGCCGCCGAGCTCCTGGTGCACGCGCTTGACGGTGTCGGCCGCGGCCCTGGCCACGAGGATGCCGGCCCGCGTCGAGCCCGTGAACGACATCATGTCGATGCCGGGGTGCCGGGCGAGCGCCTGGCCGACCGTGGGCCCGTCGCCGTTGACGAGGTTGAACACGCCCGGCGGCACGCCGGCCTCATGGAGGATTTCGGCGAAGATGATCGCGTCGAGCGGGGCGATCTCGCTCGGCTTCAGCACCATCGTGCAACCGGCCGCCAGCGCCGGGCCGACCTTGCAGGCGATCTGGTTCAGCGGCCAGTTCCACGGCGTGATCAGGCCGACGACGCCGACCGGCTCCTTGACGACCAGCGACGTGCCCTTGCGCTCCTCGAAGGCGAAGCGCTCCAGAACCTCCGCCATCTTCTCCAGATGGGCCAGGCCGGAGCCGACCTGGGCGTCGAGCGCATAGGGCCGCGGGGCGCCCATCTCGCGCGACACGGCGAGGGCCAGCTCGGGGCTGCGCCTGCGGTAGACCGCGATGATCCGGCGCAGCAGGGCGAGCCGTTCCGCCGGTGCCGTGGAGCCGAACGTGTCGAAGGCGCGGCGGGCGGCCGCGACCGCCCGGTCGACGTCGGCCGCGGAGCCGAGCGAGATGCGGGCGAAGGCGTCCTCGCTGGACGGGTCGATCACGTCGAGCCCGCGCGGCGCGACCGGATCGACCCAGGCGCCGTCGATGTAGAACTGGAGATCGTGCGACATGGGAGTGACCTTCGCGGCGCCGGCCCGCGCATGGGGACATGAGCCGGGATACAGCGGTCGCGCCCCGTTTCAAAGGGCCTCCCGCCTCGGGGCCGGGGCGGTCGGGCGAGGCCCGTTCCCCCGGCCTGCCGTCCGCTCGGGCCTCCGCCGCAGGCGCAAGGGGAGCGACCCGCCGCGCGGGGCCGCTTGGACGGCATGGAACGGAAGTGCCACCATAAGCATCGAATACCATCGGGGCCGTCGCCGAACGCCGTGGAGCGTCGACCTGGGTCATGCTGGCTCGATCGGATGGGGAGTTCGCGATGAATGAGGTGAGTCTGATTCCCAGACGCGGGAATCTGACGGAATCGGTCATCAACGCACTCTCCAGCCGCATCGACACCGCCGCCTACGCGCCGGGCCGCAAGCTGCCGTCCGAACAGGAACTGTGCCGCGAATTCGGCGTGAGCCGCACGGTGATCCGGGAGGCCGTCGCCTCGCTGCGGCTCGGTGGCAGGCTGTATTCGCGCCAGGGCCTGGGCGTCTTCGTGACCGAGCGGGATGCGCGGCGCCTCGGCTTCGAGCTCAAGGCCAGCCAGGACGCCCGCTCGGCCCTGCAGATCCTGGAGCTTCGCCTGGGGGTCGAGACGGAGGCCGTGGCGCTGGCGGCGGCGCGGCGGACGCCGGCCGACATCGCCGACCTCACGAGCGCCTACGACCGCCTATCGGGCCGTGACGAGGCGGCGGTCGATGTCGAGGCCGCGGCCGATTTCGACTTCCACCTCGCCATCGCGCGGGCGACCGGCAACCCGCACTTCCCCCAGTTCTTGGAAGCCCTGAAGCCGCACATCACCACCGACCTCCGGCTCAAGCTCAGCCGGACCGAAGGGGCGAGCCACAGGAGCTATATCGGCAAGGTCGTGCGCGAGCACGGCACCATCCTGTCGGCCATCGGCCAGGGCGACCCCAAGGCCGCCCGCTCGGCGCTGCGCCACCACATCGAGGAAAGCATCGTCCGCTATCGGCGCCTGATCGACGCCGACGGCCGGACCCGCCCGGACGGGTCCGACGCGCCAACGTCGTCGTGAGATGGACCCGTCCCCGGCTCGATCGCGCCGCGGGGCGCAATCTCCCGATCACCCGTCGGGGCGGGGTCGCATCGGCACGATTCCAAGCTCAAAATCACCTCACCCTCGCTCGCTTTTGTAGGTTTCCTGGCACCGGACCCACGGTGTTTGTGGGTGCGGAGGGGATGGGGAACCGACTCATCCTGGGGCCACCCGGCCCGTAGCTCAGCCAAATGTTCCGTCCGCCGTTTCATCGAACCCGAACAGTCGCGTGGGCCTCCCGCAACGGGCGCTGGGCGAGATCGCCCGCACGAAGACGGCGCTGCTGAGGGCTTTCCAGGGCGTCCACTTCGTCCTCGCCCCCACCCTGCCGATGGTCGCCTTCCCGGCCGAGGCCCCGGGGCCGGATCCCGCGGCGCCGCTCGCCCATACGGTCTTCACGGCCCCCTTCAACCAGACCGGGCAGCCGGCCGCCACGGTCTGCACGGCGTTCGACGCGCGCCACCTGCCCATCGGCGTGCAGGTGATCGGCCACCGCTGCGACGACCTCGGGGTGCTTCAGGTCGCCCGTGCGCTGGAGGAGATGCGCGAGGTCACGATGGACTGGCCCTTCGCGCCTCGCCCGTGAAACGTCCCGGCGTCGCAGTCGAACCAGTCGCGGAAGCCCCCGACGCCGGCCGTGGTCACTTCGACCGTGCGGTCGCCGGGCCGCCGCACGAGCCAGCCCCTGTCGAAGCACCGGCAGGCCAGCGCCGCGCCCAGCCGGCCGGCGAGGTGGACGCGACGCTCCGTCGAATCCAGGCAGGGCCTGCAGAACAGGCGGCGGCCGGGCGTCAGCGAGGCCGACATGTCGAGGCCGAAGCGGTCGAGGAAGGCCATGCCGGAGGCCGACACCTCGCCGCCGTCCTCGGACAGGGCGATGTGCTCTTGGCGCACGAGGAAGTCCGCGATGGCGACACCGACGTGGCCCGCGAGGTGGTCGTAGCAGGTGCGGGCGAGCCGCATCCGGTCGTCCCGGGCGGAGCGCGGCGTGAAGCGGGCCGGGACCTCGAAGGCCGCGACGGTGTCGATGCTTTCCAGCATCTGCGCCACCAGCGGCGAGCCGATCCGGTAGTAGCGGCAGCGGCCCTGGGTGCGGGCCGCGACGAGGCGCGCGCCGACGAGCTTGGCCAGATGCCCGCTCGCGGTCGATTTCGAGATGCGCGCCAGGCAGGCCAGCTCGCCGCCCGTCAGCGATTGCCCCTCCATCAGCGCGGCCAGGATGGTGGCGCGGGCGGTGTCGCCGACCAGGGCCGCGACTTCGACGATGTTGGCGGCGGACGACATGCGGCAGCCTACCAGGGCCGCTCCCGCCGCGGCAATCCGGCATGGTTCGGCCGCGGCCGAACCACCTCCGCGGCGATCCCTGCTACTGCTCGGGCGATGGAGGGTCGCCCGATGATGCGTGACGTTGGGGCAGCTTACAGGGGCGGCGTCGCGCTGAACCTCGGCGCGGCCGTCGCCTACAGCACGGCGGGCCTGTTCACCCGCATCCTGACGCTGGACACCTGGACGGTGCTGTTCTGGCGCAGCGGCTTCGCGGGGCTGATCCTCTTCGCCCTGCTGCTGGCGACGCAGCGGCGCCGGACGTGGGCGGTGCTGCGCGGCGCCGGCCGGCCCGGGCTCGTGTTCGCGCTCGCCTCGACGGCCGGGATGATCTTCTACATTCACGCCCTGCGGCAGACGACGGTGGCGGATGTGGCGGTGATCTACGCGGCCTCGCCCTTCGTCACGGCCGCGCTGCTGTGGCTGTGGCGGGGCGAGCGCCAGGACCGCACGACCGTGCTGGCGAGCCTCGCGGCGCTGGCGGGAGTCGCCGTGATGATCGGCGGCGGACTCGGCCAGGGGCACCTCCTCGGCGAGGCACAGGCCTTCGGCATGACGCTGTGCATGGCCGTGATGATGATCACCATGCACCGCTGCCCGCAGATCCCCATGCTGGGGGTGTCCTGCCTGTCGTCTTTCCTGACCGCGCTCTGCGTCTGGCCCTTCGCCTCGGCCTGGGACGTCACGGCGGCCGACATTGGCAAGCTGATGGCCTTCGGGTCGCAGTTCGGGATGGGGCAATCGCTGATGATGCTGGGTGCCCGCCTCGTGCCCGCGACCGTGTCGGCCCTCATCGGCACGCTCGACGCCCCGCTGGCGCCGCTGTGGGTCTGGGCGGTCGCGGGCGAGGTGCCGTCGTGGCAGACGCTGGTCGGCGGTGCCGTCGTGATGGCCGGGGTGGTGGCCCACGCCGCGTTCGGCGGCGGGCGGGCGCCGAAGGCGGCGTGACGGATGGCCAGAAGGCGGGCGCTGCCCTTCGGAAACCGCTCCGGCGGGACGGGCGGGAGCGGACCGCCGCATCGGCCTCGGTTCAGGGGGCTCCGCCGCCGGATGCCCCGTGGATTCGGATCACGAACAGGCGGGCCGGCCTCTCGGCGCGCAGGCGCCAACGGCCCTCGCCGGGATCCTCGGCGAGCAGGCCGTCGAGCGGCCCCAGGCGCGCGGCCTCGGCGCCCGCCGTCACGTCCACGTTGCCGGCGACGCAAAGGAGCAGGACGGCGTGGCCCCCGACCGAGAGCGCCCGCTCGCCGTCGAGGTGGAGCGACTCGACGGCGTGGCGGCACCGCCCTCGCCGGGTCATCACGTTGAGGTCGACGACCGGCCCGTCGAGCAGGGTCGAGCCCGTCGCGGCGTCGCCGGGGAAGGAGAAGGGCGGGGAGGCCGGGGTGAGAGCGGTCGGGGGGCGGCCGTCCACGGCGAGCGACAGGCCGCCGCCCTCCAGAACGGTCAGGGTGCGGTCGACGTCGGGAAAGCGCGAGAAGGGCCCGTCGCTCGCCACCGTCGCCATGCTGACGCGCCAGTCGAAGGCGTCGAGCGCCGCGCCGGGCGGCGACAGGGCGATCTCGGCCGTCTCGCCGCCGCCGTTCTTCCACGGCATGCGCCGGTGGCCGGCGGCCGGCAGGAGGTGCAGGGGGGCGTTCACTCGGAGGTGCCCGGCAGGTCGAGGTCCTCCCCGCGCGGGCGGGCGACCTCCGGCCGGGAGGGCAGGGCCGTCACCGGCCCCTCCACACGCGGGCGCTCAGCGGGTTAAAGCCCATGCGGTAGACGAGTTCGGCCGGGCGCTCGACGTCCCAGATCGCCAGATCGGCCCATCGGCCGGGTTCCAGCGTGCCGGTCTCGGCACCGAGCCCCAGGGCGCTGGCGGCCTCGCGGGTCACGCCGGCGAGGCACTCGTCGACCGTCATGCGGAACAGCGTCGCGGCCATGTTCATCGCCAGGAGCAGGGAGGTGAGGGGCGAGGTGCCCGGGTTGTTGTCGGTCGCCACGGCCATGGAGACGCCGTGCCGGCGGAACAGCTCGACCGGCGGGCGCCGCGTCTCACGGATGAAATAGAAGGCCCCGGGCAGGATCACCGCCACCGTCC
>CAXTFP010000140.1:0-7376 GCA_964243135.1 uncultured Lichenihabitans sp. | reverse complement strand
GGATAGGCCCGTCCCGGCGAATCGAAGCGCAGGAACGACACGTCCTGCGCCCCGAGCCGCATCGTCAGCCGCTCGGCCCGCGCGCCCGCCGCGCCGAGCAGTGTCATTTCGGCCGCGTCGACCGGCGCGATCCCCCGCGCCTCGAAGCCGAGCGCTCCGTAGAACCGTTTCACCATCGCGAGGTCGGAGGCCGTGAAGTCGATCCGCAGGACGCGCAGCGCCTCGCATCTCACGGGCGCTGCGCCCCGCGCACGTTGGTGTAGATGGCGTGGAGCGTGTGCGAGGCGCAGATGAAGAGCTCCGCCCGGTTCCGCCCGCCGAAGGCGACGTTGGACACGGTGGACGGCACCTTGATCTTGCCGAGGAGGTCGCCACCGGGCGAGATGCAGTGAACGCCGTCGCCGGCGCTGGTCCAAACGTTGCCGCCCTCGTCGACCCGGAAGCCGTCGCTGTTGCCGGGCGCGACCCTGTGGAACACCCGGCCGCCCGACAGGCGCGTGCCGCCCTCGACCACGTCGAAGACGCGAATGTGCTGTGTCGGCTCGGGATCGAACTGGCCGCCGGTCTCGGCCACGTAGAGCAGGGCCTCGTCGGGCGAGAAGGCGAGGCCGTTCGGCCCCTCGAAGTCGTCCGCCACGACGGTCAGGCTGCCGTCCGACGGATCGAGCCGGTACAGGTTGGCCGGCAGCTCCGCCTCGCGCTTGCCGCCCTCGTAGTCGGTGTTGAGGCCATAGGGCGGGTCGCTGAACCAGATCGTGCCGTCGGACTTCACCACCACGTCGTTGGGCGAGTTGAGGTGCTGCCCCCCGAAATGTTCGGCCAGCACGGTCACGCCGCCGTCGATCTCGGTGCGGGTGAGGCGGCCGTGGTGCGAGCAGGAGATCAGGCGGCCCTGCCGGTCGCGCGTGTGGCCGTTCTCGAAGCCGCTCGGCTCGCGGAACACCGACAGCCCGCCCGATCGCGTCCAGCGCATCACGCGGTCGTTGGGCAGGTCGCTGACCAGCAGGCATTGCGCGTCGGCGAACCACACCGGCCCCTCCAGCCAGGCGAAGCCCTCGCCGAGCGTCCGGAGCGGCGCGTTGGGCAGGACGAAGGCCTTGAAGCGGGGATCGACGATCTCGAAGTCGGGCATGGGATCAGACCGGCTCCAGTTCCGGCGCGCAGCCGGCCAGCACGTAGCTGTTGCCCCGGGCGGCCTGGGCGGCCGGCGCGTCGCGGGCGTTCAGCCGCTCGCGCAGATGGTCGGCCACGCGCAGCGCGTTGGCGATGATGGTGAGGGTGGGGTTCACGGCGCCGATCGAGGGAAAGAAGCCCGCATCCGTGCCGTAAAGGTTGTCGAGCTCGTGGGCCTTGCAGTCCGTGTCGAGCACGGAGGAGCGCGGGTCGGTGCCGAACTTCAGCGTGCCGGCCTGATGCGCCGTGCCGCCGATCGGGATGTCCTTGCCGAGGTACAGGTTGCGCTCCAGCAGGAAGGGCGCGGCCCCGCAGGCCTTCATGATGGTCTCCAGCTTCTTCGTCAGGCGCCGGTGCGCCTCCATGTTGGTTTCCCGCAGCTCCAGCACGGTGCGGTCGCCGTCGTAGCGGATGCGGTTCTCGGGCAACGGCAGGTCCTCGCCCGACAGCCAGAAGTCGAGCGCGTGATCGGCGATGATGTCGAACGGCAGGTTGGGCAGCCAATCGTTGAGCCAGTGCGGCACCTCCTCGCCGCGCACCTGATCGCCGTGGGTCGAGGCGCACATCTGGATCAGGCCGAGCGGGAACTCCCAGTCGTCCGAGCCGAAGTAGAAGTCGCTGCAGGCCAGCGTCTTCTGGAACACGGTGGTGTTCTTCTTGGCCAGGAAGGCCATCAGCACCGACTGGTTGTGGCGCATGTAGTTGCGGCCGACCTGGTCGGAGCCGTTGGCGAGCCCGTTCTCGTGGGCCGGCCCGTGAGAGCGCAGCAGGAGCTGGGCGGAGCTCAGCGCCCCACCGGCCACGACGAAGATGTCGGCCGAATAGCGCTCCACGGCGCCGGCGCGGTCGACGAGGACGTGCGTCACGCGCCCGCCGGCGCCGTCCGTCTCCAGCCGGGTCGCGTAGGCTTCGGTCAGCAGCGTCACGTTGGGGAAGCGCGCGAGCGTCGGGTCGATGCAGATCACCTGCGCGTCGGCCTTGCCGTTGAGCAGGCAGGGGAAGCCGTCGAAGGCGTTGCAGCGCATGCAGATACTGGTGGGTGTCGGCTTGCCGTCCCTCTCGTCGAGCAGGATGCCGAGCGGCAGGTGGAAGGGGCGCAGCCCCTGCGCGGCCCAACTGTCGCTGAGATCCCGGATCAGCGGCTCGTGGCTCACGGGCGGGTAGGGGTAGGGGGCCGAGCGGCGCGGCTCGTTGGGATCGACGCCCGCCTCGCCGTGGACGTGGAACAGCGCCTCGGCCCGGGCGTAATAGGGCTCGAAGACGTCATAGCCGACCGGCCAGGCCGGCGACACGCCATCGACGTGCCGCACATCGCCGAAGTCGCGGTCTCGCAGGCGGAACAGGGCCGCGCCGTAGACCTTGGAATTGCCGCCCACGTAGCGGTGCAGGCCGGGCTTGAAGGTGGAGCCGTCGGCGCCGTACCACGTCTCGTCGACCTGATACTTGCCGTCGACGAAGACCGCCTTCGAGTTCCAGTTCGACTGTTCGCGCGGCAGGTAGGGGCCGCGCTCCAGGATGAGGATGCGCTTGCCCGTGGGCGCGAGGCTGTGGGCCATCGCGCCGCCGCCGGGGCCGCTGCCGATGATGATGACGTCGTAATGGTCGTCGGGCACGGGGCTTCCCTCTCGATCTCGCGTCCGGGGGAAGCACCATCCCCTCGATCCGGTCAACGGCGGGATGGGGGCGGGGTTGCAGGGGATCGCACCGCAGCGGGAGCTTCACCTTGCGGGACGGCGCGACTCGGGACGATAATGAGGCGGAGCGACGCGGTCGACGGGAGCATGAATCGGCGATGGCGAAGGACCTGACCGACGATGAACGCGTGTCGTTCCAGGCCGAACTCGACCGTCTGCGCGAGGAGCACCGCGGTCTCGACGCGGCCATCGAGGCCTTGATCGACCTCGGCCGGGTGGACCAGCTCCAGGTGCAGCGCTTCAAGAAGCGCAAGCTCGCCCTGCGCGACCGGCTGTCCTTTCTCGAAGACCAGATGACGCCCGACATCATCGCCTGATCCGGCCCGCGCATATGGAGCGTCGGCGGGATCGGACGGGGAAGGCTGTTCCGCGCCCGTCCGATCCCCAGATGAGGGGGACGAGGAGCCCCGGATCCCCCGCCCATGCGCAAGAAAGCCGACCTGCCGACCAAGATCTGCGCCCACTGCGGACGGCCCTTCACGTGGCGCAAGAAGTGGGAGCGGGTCTGGGACGAGGTGAAATACTGCTCCGACCGGTGCCGGCGCGAGCGCAAGGCGCCCGCCCCACCGCAGGCTTGACCGGAACAAGACGGGCGTGAGGCGATTTCCCGACGCGAGGGTTCGTCTGGGACCCGTCATCGGAGAGTTCAACAATGCCCATCGACGGCACATCGATCATCACCTGGATCATCGTGGGCGGCATCGCCGGTTGGCTCGCGGGCCTGCTGGTGCAGGGCGGCGGCTTCGGCCTCGTCGGCGACATCGTCGTGGGCATCGTCGGAGCCATCATCGCCGGCTACATCCTGCCCGCGCTGGGCATCAGCCTCGGCGGCGGGATCGTGGCGGCCATCATCGACGCCGTCATCGGTGCCGTGATCCTGCTGCTCATCATCCGCCTGGTTCGCCGAGCGGCTTAGCAACCCACACCTCATCCGTCCTCGGCGGCACCGGGCCTCCCCCTGGGAGACCCGGTACCGCGCGTCTTATCAGCGTTGCGAGCGCCCGCATGGTCCTCACCGGCTTCCACCACCTCACGGCCGTCACGGCGGACGCCCCCGGCAACCATCGCTTCTACACGGGCGTGCTCGGGCTGAGGCTGGTGAAAAAGACCGTGAACCAGGACGACACCTCGGCCTACCACCTGTTCTACGCCGACGGGCTCGCCTCGCCCGGCACGGACGTGACCTTCTTCGACTGGCCGGTGGGCCGCGAGCGGCGCGGCACGGGCGCCGTGGTGCGCACGGGGCTGCGCGTGCCGGGGCGTGACGCGCTCGACTGGTGGGGCGAGCGGCTCGCAGCCGCCGGCGTGGCGCATCGCGGCGTGGCCGAGCGCGACGGGCGCCTCGTCCTCGACTTCGAGGATCCCGAGGGGCAGCGCCTGTCGCTGATCGCCGACCCCGGCACCGCCCCGCATCACCCGTGGCTCGCCGGGCCGGTGCCGCGCGACTACCAGATCCTTGGCCTCGGAGCCCTCGTCCTCAGCGTCGCCCGCTTCGAGCCGACCGACGCCACCCTGCGCGACGTGCTCGGGATGGAGCGGGTGCGCTCCTACCGGGACGGGGACGCGGAGGTCCAGGTCTACGCCATGGACGGGGGCGGCGAGACCGCGAAGGAGCTGCACCTGATGGCCGAGCCCGGCGCGCCGCGGGCCGAGAGCGGCGCCGGCGGCGTGCACCACCTAGCGCTCCGCACGCCGGACGAGGAAACCTACCGCGCCTGGGCCGACCGCCTGCGGGAGTTGCGCGTGCCGTCGAGCGGCCCGGTCGACCGCTACTACTTCCGCAGCCTGTATTTCCGCGAGCCCGGCGGCGTGCTGTTCGAGATCGCGACCGACGGCCCCGGCTTCGCCACCGACGAGCCGATGGACCACCTCGGCGAGACCCTTGCCCTGCCCCCGTTCCTGGAGCCGCGCCGGGCCGCCATCGAGGCGGGCCTGAAGCCGCTGGACGTTTGATTCCAACGGGGGTCTACGCTGACCTTTCCTCCACCTCCCTCATCCTGAGCGAGGGTCCGCAGGACCCGTGTCGAAGGACACAGCCGCGGCCCGCTGCCGCGCGGAGGGCGCCTGCGTCCCCTCATCCTGAGCCTGTCGAAGGACGACACGGCCCTGCGGGCCGGCTCAGGATGAGGTGGGGTGAAGAAGCGGCGCCGTTGGTATGAAGCCTTCGCTCCCGGCGCCCCTGCCCCGGGCCCGTCCGTCTCAGAACCCCTCGGGGCGCCCCACCACCGTGACGAGCAGCGGGCCGGCGCCCAGCATGCGGGTGCCGACGCGCTTCGCGTCGTCCAGCGTCACGGCCTCGATCATGGCGTTGCGCTCGTCAAGGTAGCTCACGTCGAAGCCCTCCGTCTGGAGGTTGACGAGCTGGCTGGCGATCTTCAGCGACGTGTCAAACCTCAGGGCGTAGGAGCCGGTGAGGAACTTCTTGGCCTTGTCGAGCTCGTCCGGGGTGGGTCCGTCCGTGGCAAGGCCGTCGATCTGCTCGGCGATCACGTCGAGCGACTCCTTCGCCCGCTCGTTCTTGGTCGAGGTGCCGCCGCCGAAGATGGCCGTGCGGTCGAAGGTCGACAGGTGCGAGTAGACCGAATAGGCGAGGCCGCGCTTCTCGCGCACCTCGCGGAACAGGCGCGCCGAGAAGACGCCGCCGCCCAGGATGTGGTTCACCACCACGGCCGCCATGTGGTCGGGGTCGCGCCGCGCGATGCCGGGCAAGCCGAAGCGGATGGTCGACTGCGGGATGTCGAGGTCGATGACCTGCGGGGCGCGCCCCGCCGCCACCGATACCGCCGGCACCGCGACCAGGGATCCCCCGGCCGGGAGGTCGCCGAAGGCGCGGTCGAGCATCGTGCCGAGCGTCGCGGCGTCGATGGCCCCCACGGCCGCGATCTTGAGATCGCGGCGCACGAGCGAGCGCCTGTACATCTCGACGAGGTCGGCGCGGGCGATGCCCGCCAGCGACTCGGGCGTCCCGCGCACGGGCAATCCGTAGGGGTGGTCGGGGAAGGCGGCTTCGCGCCAGCCGCGCCCGGCCAGCGCGTCCGGATCCTTGGCCTCGCGGCGGAAGCTCGCCGCGATCTGCCCGCGCACGCGCTCCACGGCGTCGGCGTCGAAGCGGGGCGCGTTGAGGGCCAGCCGCAGCAGGTCGACGGCGGCCTCGACCGAGCGGCTCAGCGTCTTCAGCCGGCCCGACACGGCGTCGCGGTCGGCGCCGAAGGAGATCTCGATCGCCCGGTCGTCGAGGGCGCGGTGGAAGCCCTCGGAGTCGAGGTCGCCCGCGCCCTCGTCGAGCAGGCTCGCCATCATGGCGGCCGTGCCGGCCTTGCCGGCCGGATCCTGCGCGGCGCCGCCCTTGAAGGAGAAGTCGACGGCGACCAGCGGCACCGCATAGTCCTCGACGAGCCAGGCTTCGATGCCGCCCGGCGAGCGGACCTTCTGCACGGTCGCGGCGCGGGAGACGGGTTTGATGGCGGCAAAGGCGGTCATGGGATGTCCGGGGCGCGGATGGTCAAGGTGGTCGTCAGGCCTGCGCCGCGGCTTCGGGCAGGAGAAAGCCCGTGACGGCCCGCTTCTTCGACAGCCAGGTGGCGGCCACGTCGCGGACTTCCTCGGCCGTGACGGCGTCGATGCCGTCGGGCCAGCGCGCCACGTCGTCGGCCGTCAGCCCCGTCGTCAGGGCCGCGCCGTACCAGCGCGCCAGCGTCGCCTGGCTGTCCTGGGCGTAGACGGCGTCGGCCACGAGGCGGGTCTTGGCGCGCGCGAGGTCGCCCGGCTCCGCGAGGCGCGTGGCCACGGAGGCGATCACCTCCTCGACGGCCGCGTCAAGCGCCTCCAGCATCACATCCTCGACCGGCATGGCCCAGACGTAGAACCGCGTGTCGTCGAGCGATGTCCCCATGTAATAAGCCCCGGCCCCGACCGCGATCTTCCGGTCGAGGACGAGGGCGCGGTACAGCATGCTGGTCTGGCCACCGCCGAGGTGGTGCGCCATCACTTCGAGCGCCATGGCGTCGCGCCCGCCGGTCCGGTAGGAGGGCACGAGGTAGACGCGCTGGGCGCTGGGCTGCTCGACCTTCGGGTCCGCCAGGGTGACGAGCCGGTGAGCGTGGGGCTGCGGCTCCTGGGGGCGCACCCGCACCGGCGCCTCGCCGCGCGCTGGGATCCGGCCGTAGCTGTCCTCCGCCAGGCGCTTCACCTCCTCGAAGGCGACGTCACCGGCCACCACCAGGATGGCGTTCTCGGGCGTATAGAAGCGGTTGTAGTAGTCGAAGGCGTCGCGGCGATCGAGCGACTCGATCTCGTGGCGCCAGCCGATGATCGGCTTGCCGTAGGGATGGCTGGAGAACAGCGTGGCCTGCACGGCCTCAGAGAGCTGCGACGACGGGTCGGTGTCGGTGCGCATGCGGCGCTCCTCCAGCACGACGTCGCGCTCGGGCACGACGATCTCGTCCGACAGCACCAGCCCGGTCATCCGGTCGGCCTCGAACGCCATCAGGGTGCCGAGGTGCTCCTTCG